>NZ_WCIN01000028.1:0-30475 GCF_009025755.1 Klebsiella sp. RCJ4 | reverse complement strand
TGCCGTTAACCTTCGCGGTGCGCTTGTTATCCACCTGGCCGCCGGTCACGTAGAAGCGCAGCATCGGGCGGAACTCCGGCCCCATACCGATGGCGATGTTCTGCGACAGCGTCAGCTTCCAGCCGTGGTTATCGCCGCCCTGGTCGTAATCGACGCGCTGGTAGCCCGCTTCCAGCCAGGTGGAGTGCACATCGTTCCAGAAGTACATCGGACGGACAATGGCGCCGTAGTTTTTACGGTTATCGGTGTTATCCTTGCCGTTGTCATAGTCGTGGAAGGCCAGCAGATATTCGATCTGCGCCTGCCGGGTGAATTTATGCAGCCCTTCAAAGCTGGCGTAAATCGCGGTCAGGTCATCGGTTTTGTTGTAGACGCTGTTATCCGAGTTATCGGAGTAGCGCAGGATCACTTTATTGACGCCGCTGTCGTTGGTGTGGCTCAGCACCAGCCCGCCCTGCCAGGCGTCGAGACGTTCGTCGCTGTCCACCGCTTTCGAATCGAAACCGTAGTTGGCGTACACCTCAACGTCGATCGGCCCGGCCTTGATGTTGTGGGTTTTGGTGGTCAGGGCGTAGTGGCCGTTATCGCCGGTACCGGAGCCGCCGGTACAGGTGATGCGCGACGGGTTGGCCTCGTCCGCCATCACTTCCGGGCTACAGGACTCCACCTGCGACACTCCCGCCACGTCAAACTGCACGCCGCCGATATCAAAGTTCTTCACCCCGGCACCCTGGCCGTCGTGGTTCATCCAGAAGTAGTCGTTGATCCCCTGCTGCGGGCGCTGATGGAAGTCGCGGCCGGCCCAGATATAGGCGTTGGGATTAGACTCCAGCACGTTGGTGACGCCGACGTAGGCTTTTTTCAGGTTAACTTCATCGCTCCAGTGGTCAAACATGACGTTGATATCCCAGATAGCGCCTTTACTGCTCCTGAAGGCTTTGGTTATCTGGAATTCGCCGCCGTTGCCTTCGTTGCCTAAACGGCCGATCGCCGAGGCGCCGTTATAGGAGCCATCGACGCCGACAAACTTCTGATCGCCGGTCTGGAACTGCGCGCCGTAGCGGGCGTAGCCGCTGAACTTCAGGCCGAAGGGGATCGCCATATCCGGCGTGGCCGCGGTGGTCTGCGGGTTGGTGATAACATCCACTTTTTTATCAGCCGCGGCGTCGATTTTCGCCTGGCGTTCGGCCAGGGCTTTATCGACGGCTTTCGCCACAATGGCGTCGATCTGTTCCTGAGTGAACTCTTGGGCGACTGCAGAGGTAAATGGGAAAAGCGCGGCGATAACCGCCATGGGTAATGGAAGTTTTTTTATCATTGTCATAATTATCTCAATATAGGTTAATTTTATTCAGATAATAACAATCCCATTCTGGGCAATCAGAATATGTCGCTATCATAAGAACAATTTAATTTTTATTTTGTACGTCAACAGAGGCTTTACACTATTAGGGCTATCCGATCTCCATAGTTATTGTTTAAGTATTAGCGCAGCCCGGGTGAATTATCACTTTGGATAGTTCACCGGCCAGCAGTGAATTCGTTGAATGCGCTGGGGCATACGCCGAAATTAACGCCGTGGTTTAAAACGATGGCGACGTCCTCCCTACTCACAGCATCACGTTTTGCCCCCCAGACGCTGGGTAGCGTTCAGGGCGCTAACGCTTTGCCCTGCATCCCCGGGACACAGGGTCCGGCCGCCGCTGGCCGCCGCCCCGGCACCGTTGCATGGGTGAGTCAAACCGTTGGCAGCGCCCCGCTCAGCACAAGATGGCATGATGAATCCCATAATTTATGAAGCAAAAAATTAACAACTGTGACACATCCTGTATTCTCCTGGCCGGTTGCTCAATTACGTTATTTCACTCCGTGATTAAGAAAATGCTCAAACGTGAGCCATCTCGCAAATATTCGCGCCATTTACTCAGCGCGCGGATAACCCTGTAGAGTACATTTCCTGGAGTGGCCAGAGTAAAAAAACAATAAAACAAAATGCCGGTTTGGCGGCGTTTTAAATCTACCGGGGTATAGCTTGTAACGCGTTAATCAACAAGTGAAATGGAGGGTCTGGAAGAGGCTTTGCTTCGATGATCACAGAAGTAAAAAAACATAATAAATTAATTTAAAAACGTAATAGATTCTTCGAGATCATTTATGTCAGAAATTGTTACACATCCACACAACACACCGGAGTCTGCTCAGAATGAGTAAAAACATAATGCAAAGCCGCCCTGATGAATATCATAAATTGACGCGTGGAGAACGTATTGGTTATGGTATGGGCGACTTCGCGCAAAACCTGGTTTTTGGCACAATAGGCGGCTTTCTGGCTCTTCACATGCTGACGGTTAATACCATCAGCACGGCAACGGCAGGGTTTATATTTCTTTTTGTCCGAATCATCAATGTCTTTTGGGATCCGATGGTCGGCACGTATGTTGACAAAAGAACGTCAAAAGCAGGTAAATACCGCCCCTGGCTGTTAAGAGCCGGCGTACCGCTGGTGATCCTTTCCGCTTTACTTTTTGCTCCTATTCCTGGGGTCAGAGGTTCGGTACCTTTTGCCTTCATCGTTTATTTGGCTCTGGATTTAGTTTATTCCGTAGTGAATATTCCTTATGGTTCGCTTAATGCGTCCCTGACCCGGGATCCGGAATCGATTGATAAACTCACCAGTACCCGAATGATGCTGGCCAATAGCGCCAATCTTCTTGTTTATACCCTGTTCCCGATGTTTGTACAGATGGCTTCGCCAAAAGATCGCAGCCTTAAGGACACCGGTTTTTTCGGCATTGAGCTCAATCTGGGAAACTATACCGATCCATCAGCCAACTACGCCTGGTTCGGCGTCTACTCCGTGTATATGCTCATCGGCGCGGTGGCGCTTTTCATCTGCTATAAATTTACGAAAGAACGCGTTGTCGCGACGGCAGAACAGACCGCCAACGTCAAAACGACCGATCTGTTCCTTGAACTCAAACATAACCGCCCGCTGGTTATTCTCGGGCTGTTTTTCATGCTGGCCTTCACGTTCATGTTTTTCATGAACACGGTTAACGGCTTTTTCAATCAGTACGTTGTCGGTCATTCAGAATGGATGGGCGCCGTAGGCCTTGTCGCCTCCATACCGGGCATCGCATTCCCTATTTTTTGGCCCAAACTCAAGAAAATTTTTGGTAAAAAAGGCTTCTTCCATATTTTTCTGGCCATGTTTATTGTCGGTGAGCTACTGACTTACGTCTGGTCACGCGAGGGCATGCACGATGCGCTTTGGCTTGCTTACATCGCCACCTTCATTAAACAATGGGGCTTAACGTCCGCGACCGGCTTTATGTGGGCGCTGGTTCCTGAAGTGATTGCGTATGGCGAATTAAAATCCGGCAAGCGAAATGCGGCGATCATTAATGCGATTATGGGCCTCTTTTTCAAAATCGGCTTTACCATCGGCGGCGCGATTCCCCTGTGGTTACTGGCCGTTTATGGCTTTAATGAAACCGGCGCCCGGCAGAGCGCCAGCGCTATCGACGGGATCATTATGACCGCGGTGTGGATCCCTATCGCGTTAGCCATCATATCGATGATCATCATGCAGGTTTATCCCATCTCTGACAAAAACGTGACCGATATTAACCGTCAGCTTGATGAAGTCCGCGTGTAGTTAAAAATATAAATTAAATGCATTTGGAACATTTAAATAAAAAGGTGTAATGATATGTCACTTATTCAAAACCCTATTTTACGTGGGTTTAATGCCGACCCCAGTATTATCCGTGTCGAGGACACCTACTATATCGCCAACTCTACGTTTGAGTGGTTCCCTGGCGTTCGTTTACATGAGTCAAAAGACCTGGAGCACTGGAATCTTCTCCCTGCGCCCCTGCCAACCACCACCCTGCTGGATATGAAAGGCAATCCTTCATCAGGCGGCATTTGGGCGCCGGCGCTCTCTTATGCCGACGGTCAATTCTGGCTAGTGTATACCGACGTCAAAGTCACCGAAGGCGCCTTTAAAGACATGACAAACTATCTGACCACCGCAGCCGATATCCGTGGCCCGTGGTCAGATCCCATTAAGCTTAACGGCGTAGGTTTTGATGCTTCTCTCTTCCACGACGATGATGGCCGGAAATATATCGTGCAGCAAACCTGGGACCATCGCGAATATCACCATCCCTTTGACGGCATCACGTTAACTGAACTGGATACAAAAACCCTGAAATTAATGCCAGAGACCGCGCGTACCGTTTATCGGGGGACCGCCGTTGGGCTCGTTGAAGGGCCGCATCTCTATAAACTGAACGGATATTATTATCTTTTTGCCGCCCAGGGGGGCACCGTATTTACGCACCAGGAAGTGGTTGCGCGTTCTAAAACCTTAGACGCCAACAGCTTTGAAACGGAGCCAGGTGAGGTCTTCTTAACCAACGTCGATACGCCAGACAGCTACATCCAAAAGCAAGGGCACGGCGCGTTGGTTTCCACCCCCGGCGGCGAATGGTACTACGCCTCACTCTGCGCGCGTCCGTGGAATCGCCCGGGTGAGTCAGTCTACGATCCTCGCGGCTGGTCAACGCTGGGCAGAGAAACGGCTATCCAGAAGGTGTACTGGGATGAAGGCGGCTGGCCGCGTATTGAAGGCGGTCACGGCGGAAAGACGTTTGTCGAAGGCCCGAAAGATGCCATTGATACCGAAAGTCCGGAAGACCGTAGCCAGCACGACGAATTTACAACGGCGACACTCGATGGTAACTGGAACACCCTGCGGGTGCCGTTTACAGAAAAAATGGGTACCACCGGCGATGGCAAGTTAACGTTAATTGGCCAGGGATCTTTAGCGAATACCCATGACCTGTCGCTGATTGCCCGACGCTGGCAAGCCTTTTATTTTGATGCGAAAGTTAAAGTTAAATTTAATCCATTTAACTACCAGCAAATGGCCGGATTAACGAATTACTATAACGATCGTCACTGGAGTTTTGTGTTCATTACCTGGAATGAAATTAACGGTAAGGTCATTGAAATAGGTGAGAATAACCGAGGGCGGTATACATCATATTTAAAAGATGAAGCCATCAAGGTCCCGGAGCACGTTGAATATGTCTGGTTCCGGACGAAAGTCAGGAAGGAAACGTATAGCTATGAATATAGCTTTGATGGGGTTGAGTTCACTGAAATCCCTGTGAAGCTAGATGCTGCGATCCTTTCGGATGATTATGTCCTGCAAAGCTATGGCGGATTCTTTACCGGAGCGTTTGTTGGCCTTGCGGCAGTCGACTACTCCGGTTATGGCGCCCGCGCTGAGTTTTATCATTTCGATTATCAGGAGCTTGGCGACACGTTAATCGCCAGGGACGCGTATAGCTGGGAAGCCAGTGAATTACGACGTTATTAGAGAGCCCTGTCTGGGGAGATTAAACGCTGAAAGGAGGCACCGGCGCGACAGGCGCGCCGGTGCCGGGTGTGGCAGGGTTGTCGCATCAGGCCGGCAACCGGCCGTTCCGATAGCGAAAGTCATGCGTCACGCTAATGACCCGTGCGGGTGGCTATTGCACGCTTATTCCGCCGTTTTTTGTTTCAGCGCAGCATAGCGGGCAATCAGTTGTTGCAGATGCTGCTCCGTCTGGTTCTGCTGCGCCGCAGACCCTGGCTGATTGCGCGGCTGTGCGGAGAGTTGTCGCAGCTGCTCTTCCGCCGGAACGGTACGGCTGAACGACTGCGTTATGGCAAACACCGCTGACTTCAGCTCACTCACCGTGATATACCGCCCCTTCTGTTCATCCAGTGCGTTAAGCCGGTTCGTCAACTGCTGTAGCTGCGTCATTCCCTGGTGCCAGCCGCTGAGATTCTCCACGGGAAGCGCGGCGGCGCTGACCTGCTGTTGCCATTGCCGCGCCAGCGGTTTCGCCTGCTCTGGCCATAGCGTCAGCGCCTGCTGCGCCAGATGAGTACCATAACTCAAAGCCCAGTCCGGTTTTAGCTGTAAAAGCTGCGCCAGCTGCTGCTGAGTCTGTTTTATCCCCGGCTCCGCCGAGGGGGATTGTTGTCGTAGCGTCTGTAACTGCTCAGCGGAAAGCACCGTAGGCAATGGAGAGAACCGGGCGGGAAACCGCATCTGCCCCGAATCGGACGGGTGCGTTGCCCGCCATCCTCCCGCCGCGGCCCCGGCCAGCGCCAGCATAGTCAGCATCCCGGCGACAAACGGCTTCCAGGGCTTCGCGGGCGCCGGGAATGCCGTCACAACGTCAGCATTCGGCCGCGATGCCGGTTCGGCGACATAGACCCATTTCACCTGCGCGGTCGGTTCAGGGAGGCTGGAAGGGGCAGGATCAGGCGCGGCCGCTTGCGGCGCGGTCTCCTCTTTATTTTCGCTGCTCTCCAGCCGTACCGCCGCGTTGTGCAGCAGGATAGACAGGGCATCAAGCTGGCCGGCATGTTTGAGTTCCAGACGCTGCAGTACGTCATCCAGCGCCGTCAGATGCGCTTCTGCCTGGTAAAGCTGGCTCAGGTCGATATAGGTCAGCGACAGCGTGCGCATCGCCTGCTGCAGCCGTTGACTGAGCGAACTGAGTATTTTGATTCGCGCAGTCGTCGGCTGCGGCCACATATTGCCCCACTGCCGGGAGACCAGCGCGACCAGTATCGCCAGCCCTTCATTCATGCCGTATAGCCCCGCCAGATGCATGCGGACAAGCGTATACCAGGCGGCAGTCTGTAGCTCCACGCCGTTGTGCTCAAACAGCGACAGGCAGAGTTTTTCCGCGAGCCGCCAGTTGACATCAGGGCGCGCCGGATGGGTCAGTTTGTTCATTTCATCGCGAAGGCGCGCGTAATCTGCAAGCGTACGCGGGTCGCCGCCGGTTTTCAGGCAACATTCAGAAGGGGTCGTCATGATGGTTTCAGCCAGAATAAAAACTAGATAGAGGAGCGGACTTCCAGGTACTGCTGCTGTTTGAGGTGGCGGATAAGCACCCTGCCCTCGGGCATAAATTCGGTGCCGTAGCGCACCAGGCCTACGCCCTTCAGCTCCGCGTCAATGGCGTAACGCAGCTCGCCGGGAATAGCCTGCTCGAGCAGAACCACGTCAATTTTCTTCAGCCGCGGTTCATATTTAAGCAATACGGCCGACAGGATGCCCATCAGCTCATGAGCCGTACCCGGCATCCCCTGGAGGATTTTAGTCATATCCGGCAGGCCGTAATCGGGCAGGTGCGCCAGCGTCCCGGCGCGACAGTTGAGGACGCGCTGCATATTATCCAGCACCGACAGAATAACCTGGTTTTCTTCACTGACCTGATGCAGGTCGAGTCCGCCGGTAAAGTTGCCGTACAGCATTTCATACAGCGAGGGGGCATTATGGCGTGTGGGCATCTCAGTCATCCTTCAGGGGTTTCAGCGTCAGGCGGTTATGGCTGGCTTCAATAATGCGCGGTTTGTCGGGATCGAGATCGTCGCGCCTCAGCACCAGCTTCCAGTCATTCTTCACCATATCCGGCGCCCGGAATAACCCCACTACCGCGATAAACTGCGCCTTCTCGTCCATCGGCATATCCAGGCTGACGTCAGCGCCGGGTTTTACCACCAGGCTACGGCTGGCAAGCCGTTCGTCTCCGGCGGCCTCCTCGCTTTCCGTGACCAGCTGCTGATAGACCCGTTTATCGAACGCCTTGCGGTCACTGAGCTGGTAGACCCACACCATCACCGGCTGGGAGAGCGAGGTGTTCTCCCGCTCATCGGTGTTCAGTTCCGCCCGGGCGGTAACGTCCAGATGCAGGACGTTTACCTGCTTATAAAACACCGATTTCACCGCCGATGAGGTGCTGTCGCTAATTTTCTGCGTCAGGCCACAGCCTGTCAGCAGTAAAGGCATAAGAAGTAAACTCCATCGTTTAATCAAAGTGGTATGCAACACGCTGGTTTCCTTGTTGTAAAGTTGCAGACGGCATTCCGCAATAGCCGCCAGGCTCAATAGTAAAGGTGGCGGGGATATCGGGCGGGATCTCCTCTCCCTCCACGCCCAGTATCCCCGTCATGCCGAGCATAAAGGGGGTTTCGCCCAGCACCGGCGCAGGCAGTAACCGGGCAGGAACGGTCAGCTGTATACGCGCTTTATAGCGCCAGCCAAGATAGACCCGCAGCAGGACCAGAAAGTCCTGATATATCTGCCCTTCCGGTAACCACCCCTGCGCCTCGGCGATATCGTCCGTGTACAGCGCAATCAATAGCTGGCTGCTGACCTCTGTCGTTTCGTCGCCCAGCACGTTATAGCCATCGAGCAGAAAATCGTCATTGCCGTAAAAACCCAGTGGATTGTTGATGAAAAACGTGCGCGGGCAGTGCGGCGTGACGGTGGTCCGCGTGCGGGGAGCCAGCAGACGTACCAGCGCCTGAATCCCCTCTTCGGTACGCGCAGGCAGGCGCATGATGCCGAGCAGCGCCAGAAAACGCGATATCGGGGTGGCGATATGCTTATCGGTACCCGGCATTCCCAGACCGATAAGGCCCAGCAGGCTCTGCGAGGTGCTGTCCCTGCCCCCCGCTTCAAACGTCGCCGGGTAGGAATATTTTCGCCAGATGCGGTAAAACTGCGTCAGAATGCGGTGGTTAAAGATATCGAGAAACGCCTCCTGCGCTTCGTGCCCTTCCCGCTGCTGGGCGATCTCGTCGAGCCACGCGGTGGGCAGCGGCGAGTCGACGCCGTAGAGCCCCATAAACGTCGTGCGCACCGTCGGCGGCGCATCCGGATGGTCTTCATCATATTCCACCGCTTTCAGCTCGCTGACCGGGAAGCCCATTCCCGGATGCGGGCGAAACCGTACCGGATCGTCCGCTGGATTCAGGGTGCTGCCCAACGGCGATGCGCCCGGACGACGCTTTTCCAGTAACTGGCAGAAGCGGTAGAAGTTGATACGATAGATTTCCCGCTCAAGCCGGGGGCTTAGCCGGGAATGCGGCGGTTGTGGTTCTCCTGCCATTCGAGGCGCTCTCCCCCAGGTTGTAGTATCAGAATCAGATGGTTGAACAGGTGAATATCGGTATACAGCGCGAAGAAGCGGTTCAGCATCTCGCCGAACAGGCAGATATCGCCGTGCCCGGCGAAGCCGCTGCTGTCGAGGGTCACCTCAATCTGCACGCCGCGCAGAAAATGGCCCTGTGCAAAACGTTCCACCTCGCTATGCCTGACATCGACAATCGCTTCCAGGCGGCGGCGGTTCATCTCGTTATCGGTCCAGTCATAGAGGGCCAGCGCGCCGCGCAGCACGTCGGCGTTATCCATCATCCACAGGAAACTGCTGCCGAGATGGCTCAGCACCCGCCAGTGAAAACGATCGCGGTCCGGCGGGTAGCACGGCAGCGTCGGGGCGCAGAGGTTACGCACCTGAATGCGCGCGGTGGTGGATTTCACCACCGTGTCCAGCAGCGTACTCTGCAGCGCCCGGCGCGGCAGCTGGCCGTTGGTGCCGGTCAGGCTGAGCGACAGTTTTTCATTCTCCGGTACGGTGTGGTTATCAAACGCCTCGCCGCCGAGCGTCAGCCAGGTGTCGTGCAGCCCTGAAGGACCGGACTTTACCCGCGTATGGTAATAATATTCCGGCGCATCATGGCGCAGCATTCCTCCCTTGTGACGGAAGCTGGTGAACGGCACATACGTCTGGTGACCGGAGTGGCGCGAGGAGGTGACCGAATCCACGGAATAAATCTCGGTATGACCGTCCTGGACACGCATCGGGCGCAGCAGGTATTCGGTCTGTAACGAGTCCAGATGCAGCGGATCGGACTCCAGCGGAAACAGATTAATCACCGGCGTGCAGTGCAGGCGCAGATGTTTCTCCGACAGCGCATATTCATGCGGCCACTGTCTCTCCAGCACGATATCGATTTCAAACCACGCCAGTTCTTCCGGGAAATCCATATTTTCCAGGCCGCGCAGCGTCACCGACATAAACTTTTCACGGAAGGTAAAATACTCCAGCAGCAGCTGATAACCGCTGAAACTGCCGCACTCCGGCAGCAGCGCCTCCTCCCTACTGAAACCGCAGACGGCAAAACGGGCGTCCAGCGGTCTGCGGTCAGCATCGCCGGGAAAGCGGATACCCGTTTTCGCCACCCGGAGCGTCAGCGCCTCATGCAAGGCGCAGGCCAGTGGCGCGTCGCCATTCAGGTACAGCGGGATGCGGCTTAAATCGATGCGGCTCCAGTCTGCCAGCGGGCTGCACTCAAAGCGCAGGCGGAGAAGCGAGCGCCCATCCGGTTCCGTCGAGATCCCCGCCCGGGCGAGCGACAGGGGCTGCAGGATCAGCGACTGCGTCGTGGTGTAATGGCAGCGGGTGCGCTTTTCACCAATGGGCTGAGAAAGAATTCCAAAGCCTTTTTCAACGCGGACAGGTTCTTTCAGTTCACGCCAGTCCGCGGTGAACTCAACAATGGAGAGCGACGGAATGGTACGCAGGTAGTGTGGCCAGATCATGCTCACCAGTCCGCCGGTCAGCTCCGGCAGATCGTCGTCGAGCTTTTCGCGCAGGCGGCCCATCAGAAAGGCGAAGCCTTCAAACAGGCGCTCGACATAGGGGTCGCGCGCGCCCGATTTGTCGAGATTTAAGGCCGCCGCCCGGTCAGGATGGGCGCGGGCGAACTCTTCGCCCGCTTCACGCAGGTAACGCATTTCGGCGTCAAAATAACGCAGGGTTAAGTCGTCCATAGTTTTCGGTTATCAACTTTCGTAATTGTCATTCATCATGGAAGGGATAAACCTCGCCTGGCACGGGCAGGTACTGTGACTATCCTGCGTTCCCGCCATTTTTCGCCCGTTCACCATGTCATTCGCCATACCACCTGCGATGTAGTAAATGCCGGAATGTCTGCCGCAGGTCACTTTATCTCCCTCGCGTGCCGCCGCTTTACCCAGTATCGTCTGCGTGGCATCACCTTCAGTAATCACCCCGCCACAGGTGGTTTTATCTCCCACCACTAAATAGTTACCCGCCCCCATACAAATCACCTTTTTGTTGATTTAATGACACAATACCGCCGCCCATGCTGGATCGAGGGCTGTCAGCCCGCCCATCAGAGTATTAACAGAGGCCATTATTCACTCCCTTCCACAACGTCAGATTCATATTCATCCGTGCGGCCTAGCGCCGGGACACCGACGCTGAATATCTGCGACGGCAGACTGAAGTTTCGCAGCTTCAGCAGCGCCAGCGGTCCGTCGCCCAGTTCCGTACGCAGCAGCCACTGAAGCTGTCGCCTGTCCGGCGCGGTGACGCTCAGCCGGTACAGCCCGTCCCCCGCTTTCTGCCGCTGCATCTGCTCCAGCATCCGGATAACGCCCCACGGACCACTGTGGTTTGTATACAGACGGGTTCCCGCCGCCGTCGACGTCCAGGTCAGCATCGCCCCCGGTTTATTGATTACCCCCGGCCAGCGGAAGCTCTGCCAGTCGGCAACCTGGTTAAAATAGTGGAGTTTCTGCCCGTCAAGCGTCAGCTGTGTTTCCACCACTTCCGGCATCGCCACCCCCTGCAGTTCAAAGCTGATACCCTGGCTGCCGTCGGTAAACAGGATGTCGGACAGCTGGCTGAGCTGGTTCACCGCGTTCAGGAAGGCCGGGCTGAACGTCAACCCCTGGCTGTGGGTTCTGTCCGCCACCCAGGTGCTGCCCTCCCGGTGCAGAACGCCGCCCAGCTGCGTGCTGAGGAAACGGTCAATACGTCCGGTATCGCGGCGGATGAACGCCGCCAGCATCGGCAGCGAGGCGTCGCTCTTCGCGGCAGCAAAGGGATAACGCCCCTTAAACGCTGAATTCCAGTTCGCGACAACTGAGCGCTGCCACGCTTCGTTCAGGCTGGCCGCCGACGGCTGAAGCACCGTCTCCCAGGCCTGGGTCAGCGGCTGAACAAACATCGTCTGCCCGAAACCGCTCCACTCTTCACCGAGGCTTGCCGCCACCAGGCTGCCGTACTCCTGCGTGTCGGTCAGGTCAACGCTCCTGCCCTGGAAGACCGTCTGCGCCAGCTGCTGCATCATCGCCTGCGGGTCGGCGGCGTTTGCCACCTGCTGGAGCCTGAGGCGCACGCGGGTCAGACGCGTCAGGTAAGTCTGTAAACTGAGCGAACTGTCCGCCGCCATCACGCTCTGCGCGCTGTTTTTACCCATAAGCTGCAGCAGCGGCCCGAAGGTGCTGTCCAGCGGCCCTGCCGGTCCGGCGGCCTGCTGGTCAATCACCGGCCGGTCATCACCGCCCAGCAGGTTTTTCGCCGATTTCACCAGCGATGCGGAAATGGCCTCTTTCTGCTGCCCGGTCTGCCCCTGGTAAGCCAGGGTGTTCATCAGGGCAATCAGCGGCGACTGGCGCACGTCCCCGGCCAGCGTTAACTGGTCGGTGACGTCGGCAATATTGTGCGCCGGGTTCAGCCGGATACTGTTGAGGAAGTTCAGCCAGGCACCGGCAAAATCGGTGAAGTAGCGCGCCGTCAGGCGCTGCTTCAGCGCCTCCGGTGAGACGTCGCCGGACAGCGTTTTACGGCTATCGCTCAGCACCCAGTCGATTTCATCGCGCCGGGACGCCACGGCGTTATCAATGGCTTCCTGAACCCCGCCCTCCCACGCCTGGCGGGTGAACATCCCCGGCACCGACTCCGGCGTGCTGAACAGGCGACCGGCGTCGGTCTGCGGCGTCATGTCCTCCAGCGTCATGTCCGCGTAGCTGCGGCGCACCCGGGTGAGCATGTTCTCATACAGCGTACTTTCCGCGTTGCGCCGGCCAATCTGCTCCAGCAGCACCTGACGTACCCGGGTGACCAGCTGCCTGTCCGGCGTGATTTTCCAGGCAGGCTGCGACGGCAGGCTCTGCATGTAAAAGGCGTGAAGGTCCGGGGCGATACTCTGCCACAGCGCCGGGGAGAGTCCCGGCCGGGATGGCGCGGTGGTTGTCATCACCTGCGCGTACAGGGCAGCGTCGGCTTTGTCCGGGCGCGCCATCATCAGGTATGCTTTCAGCTGATCGTAGCCCGCCTTAGCTAACGTGGCGCGCTGCGGGCTGCGCGGCGGCAGGTTCGCCAGGACAGTCAGTTTCTGCGTCAGCGCCTGCATGGCCGCATCGCGTATCAGGCGGTTACTGGCCTGGCCGTACCAGGGCATCAGGGCGGCTGAAAGCGGCGCATTGTGGTCCAGCCCGAAGCGCTGGTACCAGGGAGCGCCATTCGCCTGTTGCGTCTGCAGGCGCCCGATATCGTTACGCAGAGCCTGCAGCGCCATCAGCTGCGGGTCGTTAACCGCGGGATGATTCACCAGCTGCTGCGCCCGCGCCGCCGCGCTGACGATATGGTGGCGGTTAACGGCAAAGGAGACCACGCTGCCCGCCCCCCACAGGGCAATCAGCGTCAGCAGGGTGACGCCCGGCGTTCGCTGCCACGGCATCCCTACCCGCACGCCCCGCGCCTGAGCGCAGTCCGCCGTCACGCCCTGCCAGATCGCCGGAGCGGACCAGCGGTGTTCATGGCCCGCGGCATTATCCTCAGGGGCCAGCGACGGGCTGAACATCAGGCCGCGCAGCGGAACACGCTTCAGGTGCTCCGTCAGCCACGGCGTCAGCAGCGTTTTCCAGTGGGCTATTCCCTGTTTCTCCAGCTGCCGGCCGAAACGTAACAGGAAATCGTGCGACGGCCCGGCGCACAGCTGCTGCATTCCCCTTTCGCGCAGGGATGGCAGGATAGCGCGGAGCTGGCGCTCCACCCCCGCCGGCGTGGCGCGGGCCGGGAAAAGCGCCCCTACCGTCTGGGTGACGCGCGCATCCTGCGACCAGTCGCTGTCAGTCACCTGCCACAGGTACACCGGCGGCTGCCAGCGCAGCGCCTCCCCGACCTGCTCCAGGGCGCGAAGATGGTTATCCAGCGTACCGGCGGTGGTCTGTCTCTCATCCAGCGCCAGCACGATGCCGTCCAGCGGACGGCTGCGGCGCAGCTTACGCAGGGCGGTCAGGCGCCCGGTGTCCGGCGCCGATGACAGGCTGCCGCCGTAAATCAGCACCGTGCGGTGGCCTTCAAGCCACTGTTTTTCGGCAAGGCCGGGGGCGATGGCGGCGATATGTTCGGGTTCGCCACAGACCAGCAGCAGGCGGACCTTACTGCGCCAGAAGAGGTTGTAGCGGCGGCGGAGGTGCTTTTTTAGCGAAGAAAGGGAGATATCTCGTTCCTGTGTACCAGCCCCCTCGCCTGCCGGGCGACTGTACTGCGGAGTCAGCGGGGTGTCGTTTTTTTGGAAAGGGATAAGAAAAAAAATCAGCACGCTCAACAGACTGGTCAGAAAAACCGCACCCAACAGCGAAATCCAGAATACGCGTTCCCCCGTCCATTCAAAAAAAAGATGAGTTGTCTGGGCCAGAATAAACAACAGCGCCAACAAAACAACCAGGACACAGAGACCCGCTCCCAGGATGTATAAAAACCTTTTCATATTGGATTATTCCTTGCGGGCAAGTCCGGCAGCCTGAACAAAGTGGGGGCGTTGCAGAGCAGTGAGGGCGCGGCGCAGCAGGAAAACAGCACCGGGTAGAGTGACTGCCAGCGACAGTAACATACTGAGCACGCCGCACCAGGAGAACAGCCAGTCCGGAAAAAAACGGGCAACGCCCCCAAAAGCCGCCACGTTGAGCAATACGGCAAGGCAGAGTGAACCCGCCGGATAAGGCAACGGGAGTATGTTCACATCTTCATCGCAGATAACCGGCAGATTATTGCCGACGACCATTGCGCCGGCCCGTTTGTCATCCGCCTGTAGCAGCCAGTGGCTTCCCGGACCGTAATTGACCATCTCTGCTGTTGCAGCTACCATCAGCCATCCCGCCAGATGCCCGTAGTCTGCGCTGATTTTCGCAAAATCGATAATGCCACCGGCTGCGATATCAGTATGCAGGTGCAGAGGTAAATCATTAACCACCCGTCCCAGCGCCTGTGCGGACGACGTAGATAACCCGCTGTGCCAGACCAGATGTTTTACACCAGAAGGCTGCTGCGCCATATCGCGCAATTCAGCCAGCTCGCGGGGCAATGCACCAGTATTCAGCGGCATGGCGCGAAATACTCGCACTGCATCGCGCTGTTCTGACGATTTAAGCATCGCTTCAGGCAACAGCAACAACGCACAGGCAAATTCCGCTAAGGCTTCCTCCGGCTGGCGGTAATGCAGTGCCAGTACAAGCAATGGATAACGAGCAGTAGACAGGAATTTATTCCAATTATTAAAAACTGACGAATTGGATAAGGCATGAATATCTGGCATCCATGGCAATTTTTCATCTTCCCAGAGAAGGGAAAAATACTGAATTTCCTGTTTTTTATCAGGAGCAGATGTCTGTATTATCACCGTTAACGGACCTGAAGGATAGGCCTGAGAAAGTATTGTTTTAATCTGGTTTATTAATAAACGACAAAGTTGTTCAAAGCGTGAAATACCAGGAATAAAAGCTTCTTCGGGAAGCAATGTTAATAAAGATGTTTCGTCGCTGCTTTCAGACGCAACACCCGCTAGTCGAGAAAGCAATTGTGGGTCTGCGGTTAATACCACATGCCTGGTCACGCATAAATGCAGGTGTGCTTGACGCTGCCAGGCCAGGTGCATATTTCGTCGCCAGTTATTCCAGTTACGGACGCGGAAAGTCTGTATTTCCCACCATAACAAATAAAAGGTTACGGTAATTGTAACACCCACCAAAGTATATCCGGTCAGTGGTAGCCAGTAGCCGCTTGCGAGCGTTGGTAAACTACCGGAGGGTGAATGCAGTACCACCCGAACTAACGCGATAAATACACCGGCGAAAGTAATTGATAGGCATACCCAGGGCGACCAGGGTTGCGTATCTGGCCTCGCGGGAACCTCCGGTAATGACCAGCCCATCAACCTATCTCCACATCCGGCAAACTGGCGAAGATCACGGAACCACAGGCGCTCTTACAACCATGCGCCACAATTCCCCTACCGTTTTCCTCATAACTCATATCGCATTCCACTATCGGATTAGAACCGTGTTCCGGACAGGACACCGAATCATTCAGCAGTGCAACATTTTTACCTTCAATTTCAAAAGTAGATGATACAGAGACTACTTTACCTCCATGCGAGGTAGCATCGCCAAGAACAACTATTTTCTTTCCCATATCAATATCCGTATTCTTTGGTCTTCACACGAATCATTTCTTCCAATGCTGTTTCTTTGCTGATTATTTCTGGTTCAGTAACATTGTTTGGAATTCCGGTTTTTAAATATGTATCCAGTCCCTGAGTCCAGTCTGCTCGACGGCGTAGATCAGTGATAAAAGCCCTATCCCAACCCGATTCACAGTAACCAATGGGTAAATCATAAGCAACGACTCGTGCCATAAAATTTAAATTACTGGGTAAGGTACTGTGATCTGTAGGTTGTGCGACATATGAACGTATCCTGCGATCTTTTTCGTCAAACGTCTCCTTACGGGTTACTGGGGTTACGCTACCGTAAGTACCATATTCCGATTGTTTTTTGACACCAATAACGATATCCTGATCGGGATACAAATTAATGAAATTATCGTAAGTATCGTCATTCTTATAACCAGTTTTAGGATCACGCTCCCCCCAACCGTTTTTTTCCTGTGGGCCATGCTCAGCACCAACTCTTGTTTTATCGAAATCACTTAGTTCATTTTCCTTAATTGGCTCAGGGACTTCCTCGGCATTAATAAATACAGTTTGCCAGTGAGGTGGATCTGGGTACACAAAACCACTGCTCTGGTATTCATCTCCTTCATCATCCCAAAAGGGTTTACCATCTGGCAATCGACCAAATGGAGTTTTTGACTCGGGAGCTATACCACAAGGTGTATTTCTGGCAAGCATTCGCTGGAATAAATACCCCTTATGCTGGGTGATAAGTGGATGAGGATTGCCTTTTTCATCATTTGGGAAACCTTGCCACCCTATCGAACGCAGAGGGAGGGAACCCATAACTCTGTCATGTGGATTGAAATAAACATAAGTCCTCCCGTGATTATCTCTTTCCTGGATATTTCTCGTTTCATTTTTGTCAGAAGCTACAAGAGTTATATCTGGCTTCCAGTTTTTATTATCCTGTGATTGACCTACACACAACCCCTCATAGCCTAACGAAGATAAATGTGTTGATTGAAGTGCAACTTTATCAATTATTGCTGACAGAGTACTTTCTCGACCAGATGGAGAAATACATTCTTCAGGAGGCATTGAAAAGGCATTCAATTGACTATTATGAAGGGCATAAGGTGAATTCATTATAAATAGAGCATCAGGTGCTTTATTTGCGAGTGCAGTAGCAGCCATTGAAACCATAGTTCCTTGACTATGTGAAATTATGGTAACTGTATCCTTAGGATATTTCTCTCGAATAAGATCCAATAAATCAGCTAACCGCTTCGCGGCATGAGCATAATAGTTTCGTGGTGGTGCTGTGGTTAGTAAGCGATCTTTGTCTTCATTACCATATTGAACTTTTGCACCAGGTATATTGGCTAAATCTTCATTGAATCCTTTTTTACTCCAAAGTGAATGAAGATTATTCGTGCCATTTTGAAAAGGACCGCCGCCCCATATATAAGGACCTTTTTTCAAAATATCATACAATGGGACGCCATCTCGCTTCATCTGATGATAGTCATCACCCTTAATACTTACCAAAGGAATAACAAACTTATCTTCGTCACCTAATGGTGATGAATAGCCCCAATAAAATCGAATTACAGGTGACCGGCCATTGTCAGTAACTAATTTCCTTTCTACTAATGGAGACATTGGAGTTCTTTTTTCGGCGCCTTTCTCATCTAATTCTATCTTGTCATCCCCACTATATATGTTAGCCTTTAACTCAAAATTAGTGCCTTCAAGTCCAAGGCGTTTATTCAATCCTGCACATAATGCAGACTCTGCTTTTTGATACCATTCACCTGTGGAGTTAACACCATGGACAAGTATTACAAGTCCAGGCAGATGAGGTGGCACATCGCAAGCTCCACGAACCTGAACATTCTTATGCGATGGAAAAGAACACCAAGAAGGATGGCCATTATCATCATATTTAATCTCTAACTCTCTAACTGGCTCAGTCTTATATACCATACTACCTCCTGTTTTGAAAAAATAGCATTATCGTATGAGACCAAATTCAGTAAATTGCAGAGCATACAAAGCAACAAACGCCACACAGATACACACAAACCAAATCAGCAATATGATACGCAAACCATGAACTCTCTTACAACAAAGCCATGCAACTAATGTAAGCAAACTCCCTGCGATTAGCGCATAAATTATTAACAAAGAATAAATCATCAGTAACATTTCGCTCTCCCACAAATAAAGACTGAGATCTTACCTACCTTTAATAAGAGTGATAGTCATATCATCAATGACATCCGAGGCATTTAATGATGTAGAACCATTTAAATCTGTCACCCCTGAAACAATCCTTCCATCCGGCATGGTTATTGAATATGCCTTATTGGCTAAAGGTTCTTTGGTCAGAGAATTTCGAATGACAAACTTCTCATCAAAACTTCCCGACTCAAACGACTTTATTACTCCCTGCATACTACCCGAACCTGCTTTCTTAATACCGGTGTTTTTTATCAGCAACTTTCCAGGACCGCCAATTTCAACATTCCCACCTTTGATTTTGATATATCCGCCCCCGCATATCAGCGTCAGTTCATCCTGTGCTGTTATTACCAGCTTCTTGCCACTCGAAATATGCGTGTCCTGCGTTGACCAAGTGGTGATATGTCCGCCCTGCGCCTGAATATCAATATCTCCCCGCGACGCAAACCACTTCGCCCCATTCTGACTCCAGAGACTGAGTTGTTTACCCGCCGCCAGTGTGAAGTCCTTCTGCGCCCCCATATCCAGCTGCTGACCTGCAATCAGCGTCAGATTCTCCTGCGCCGACAGCAGCATATCGTCACCGCTTGCCAGCGCCACACCCTGCGGGGCCGTTCCCAGCAGTACTTCCTTCTGAAGCTGGTCTATCTTCTGTTGCAGCAACGTCTGCTGACGTCCAACATCCGCAGCCAGCGCCTGTGCCTGCTGTGCGCTGGCAGCCAGTGACTGCATTTCCACTAGTGCCGCTGAAAGCCGCGACAGCGC
This sequence comes from Klebsiella sp. RCJ4, assembly GCF_009025755.1. Classification (NCBI taxonomy): domain Bacteria; kingdom Pseudomonadati; phylum Pseudomonadota; class Gammaproteobacteria; order Enterobacterales; family Enterobacteriaceae; genus Klebsiella; species Klebsiella sp. RCJ4. The sequence goes on along the minus strand of NZ_WCIN01000028.1, from coordinate 11,332 downwards.
CGGTTCCATCGCCAGCTGCTGCCCCTGCGCCTTCGATTGTGCATCAGCAGTAATGAATATTCCCTTCCCGGCGCGGATAGTCCCGTAACTATCCGTCCGCAGCTCAAACCCCTCGCCGCGTGGCTGTTTTTCGCTGTCCACCAGATGCCCCAGGTTCAGCTGGCTCTTGCCGCCGTACTCCGTGCTGACCTTGATGTGCTCTTTGCCACGCGCGTCGTCGAGGCGGATTTTGTTGTTCGCCGGGGTCCGCAGGACGTTGCGCTTATAGTTCCGGATAGTGACAGGGTCCGGGTGCGCCGAGTCGTGCAGGACACCGGCAATATACGGACGGTCCGGGTCTCCCTGCTCAAAAGCGATGGCCACTTCCGTCCCCGCCAGCAGCGGCAGGTGCAGGCCGTATGTGTCCCCGGCATAGGGGCGCGCCTGACGTACCCACAGACTCTCTTCCCCCGGCGACCAGTGATCGCGGTCGAACAGCAGGTTGACCTTATAACGGCCGTCGCGGTCGATATGGCCGTAGATATCGTTGGTTTTCGTGCTGGTCACCCGCGCCGGCAGCGTGCCGGCCATGACCGGCCTGTCGCCCGGTTGCGGACGGAAGCCGTAATTTTCCGAGAACGGGATGGCCGTAAACGCCACCTCATAGCTGCGGTCGCGACGGGCGCGGCTGTGGATGCCGGTAATCACCACGCCCTGGCGGAAAACCTCCGTCACCTCAGCGCCTCCGGTGACCTTCAGCTCCCGGCCCGGCGCCAGCGCCGCGCTGCTGGTCCTGCCGCTCAGCCGGGTCTGGTCGTTCAGGTAGCGCTCGTGGCGCAGACGGGCATAAAACGCCCCGCTCTCCGGCTCCGGGTTGCGCTGGCCGTCGCTGCCCGGCGCCAGGTAGTTATCCGCCCAGTGATACGCCTCGCCGTAGGTGGTGACGTCGCCGGACGTCACGTCCGCGCTCTGGCTCATCTCCTCCGGCGCATTGCGGTAGTTGTAGTCCCGGGTGAACACCGACTGCTGCACCACGTTATGCTGGCTTTTCAGCGCCCACACCGACTCGGTACCGCCGTCGTGCTGGCCGGAGGGCGGCACCGACGGCAGAACCAGCCCCTGCTCGTAGTGCCGCTGGTCATCGTAAAACTCCACCACGTCAATGTTCAGCCGGGTGTCGGCGGTGAAGCGGAACCAGATACCGACCTCGCCCAGCAGGCGGGTGATAAAGCGCAGGTCGTCCTCGCCGTACTGCATCACCTGCTCGCGACGCGGATACGCCTGTGCCAGGGTGAAAACAAAGTCCTCCCCGCGCATGGCGTGGCGGGTACGCAGGATATGCTCCACGATATCCGGCACCGACATATCCTGGTAAATCCGGTTCTGGTGGCTCCGGGAGAGCAGCGCCAGACGGGGCTGCAGGGTCAGGGAATAGTGCGTTTCGTCGCGGGATGCGGAAAGGCGCTCAAACGCCGTCACCACGCCCTGAATCGTGCGCACCGGCTGCTGAATGTTAATCCCGAAACCCTGGTCCGCCGGCGCCTGCAGGGTGAAGGTCGCGTCCTGCATCAGCATCTGCTGCGGCGTGATGGTTTTGTCGGCGCTGGTGAACTCAATTACGTATCTGAACGGTTCGCTCAGGGCTTCCTCACCTTCAAAGCTCAGCACGTCCAGAAGGGCGCTGCAGCCGCGCACCGTTAACAGATGGTGGCTGTGGCTGAACAGCAGGGATTTTATCTCGCTCATACGCCCGCCCCTGCGCCAAACTCCATCACAATCCCCCCCTCTTCATCACGGCCCAGTATCAGGTGCTGCGGCTTCTGCCCCGCCGCCTGATGGCTTAACAGCTGCAGGCTCAGCGCCGGCAATATCTGCTGATTGAGCAGGCTGTCCACGTTGCGCGCCCCGGTATCCGGCAGCAGGCAGGCATCCGTCAGAGCGTCGTACAGGCTATCGCTGATGGTAGTGGTCATGCAGTAGTGGCGACTGAGGCGTTTGCTCACCTGGCTGAGCTTCATACCGACAATCGTGCGCATCGCGTCCCGCGTGAGCGGGCGGTAGATCACCGTCTGGAAGCGCGCCAGCAGCGCGGGCTGGAAGTGGTCGCGCAGCAGCGGACGCAGCAGTTCATGCAGGTCAGATTCCGTGGCCTCCGGCCGTTCGTCCAGCATCTGCATGATGTGGTCGCTGCCGAGGTTGGAGGTCATCAGAATAACCGTGTTGCGAAAGTCGATCTCCCGCCCCTCGCCGTCGCGCATAAAACCCCGGTCAAACACCTGGTAGAACAGGTTCATCACGTCCCGATGGGCCTTCTCCACTTCGTCCAGCAGCACCACGCTGTACGGACGCTTTCTGACCGCTTCGGTGAGGATCCCGCCCTGGCCGTAGCCGACGTAGCCCGGAGGAGAGCCTTTCAACTGGGAGACGGTATGCGGCTCCTGGTATTCGGAGAGGTTGATAGTGATTAAGGATTTCTCACCGCCGAACAGCGCGTCAGCAAGGGCAAGCGCGGTTTCAGTCTTGCCGGTGCCGCTCGGCCCGGTCAGCAGGAACACGCCCTGCGGGCCGTTCTCCGACGTCAGCCCGGTTTTGCTGGCACGGAGACGCTGCGCGATGGCGTTCAGCGCCGCGTCCTGGCCCACCACGCGTCTACCGAGCTGCTGTTCCAGGCTCAGCAGCTCCGTCTGCTCATCCTTCATCAGAGACGAGAGCGGCACGCCGGTCCAGTCGGCGATGACCGTGGCAACAGTGCGCGCGTCCACGTCCAGACCCAGCAGCGGGTTCCCCTGCTGCACGGCGCTAAGCTGGTTTTGCAGGTCCGCGATTTCCGCGTGGCGGGAGATATCGGCGCGGCAGGCGAGCAGGTTTTCCGTGAGCTTCAGCTCCTGGCCGTACTGCGTTTCCAGCTCGTCGAGCTGCAGGATAATACGGACTTCGTCCTGTTCGATGGCCGCCAGGCGTTCGCCGTGGGTGTGGTTACCCGCCGCGATATCTTCCAGCAGCGCCTGCTTTTCCATCGCCAGGGCGGTGAGCTGCGCCTTCAGGCGGGTCAGCGGCGCTGGCACCGTATCCAGGCTCATGCGGATGCGGGCGGAGGCGGTGTCGAGTAAATCCACCGCCTTGTCCGGCAGCTGGCGTCCGGTCAGATAGCGTCTGGAAAGGGTGACGGCGGCGCGCACCGCCTCATCGGTGATGTGCACCCCGTGATGCTCCGCGTAGCGGGACTTCAGGCCCCTGAGCATCAGGCAGGCGGTGTCGTCGTCCGGCTCATCGACTTTGATCATCTGGAAGCGCCGCTCCAGCGCCGCATCGCGCTCAAAATACTGTTTGTACTCGCTCCAGGTTGTGGCGGCGATAGTTCTGAGTTCGCCCCGGGCAAGGGCCGGTTTCAGCAGGTTAGCCGCATCGGCGCCGCCCGCCTGGTTACCCGCGCCGATAAGGGTGTGGGCCTCATCAATAAACAGAAGCACAGGCAGCGGCGACTGCTGCACCGCGTCGATAATGTTTTTCAGCCGCTGCTCGAATTCTCCCTTCACCCCCGCTCCGGCCTGCAGCAGGCCGAGGTCAAGGGTGCGCACGCTTACCGGTTTCAGCGCGTCCGGGACGTTGCCCTCGGCGATTCTGATCGCCAGACCTTCCACCAGCGCGGTCTTGCCGACGCCCGGCTCGCCCACCAGTATCGGGTTGTTCTTGCGGCGTCGGGAAAGAATGTCCACCATCTGGCGGATTTCATTATCACGGCCGAACACCGGGTCGATTTTGCCGTCCCGGGCGCGGGCGGTCACGTCGAGGGTGAACTTATCCAGCGCATTCTGCAGAGCCGGATTCAGATCCCCTTCTTTTACGCCCGCATTAACCGGACGGCCGACAAACGCCACCTCGTCGCCCTGCGCCAGCTCTGCTTCCTGCTGCACCTCCGGGCGCTCTTCGGACTGCGCGTCCAGCAGCGGACGCAGGCGCGCCAGCTGGCTCTGCGCCAGGGTCAGCAGCGGCCACAGGCCGTCGCAGCGCACCAGACTCTGTTTATCCACCAGCGCCATCAGCAGGTGGATACTACGGATATGCTCCTCCCCGGCCAGCGAAGCGCTTAGCCATGCCTCCTGCATCAGAGTCTGAATAGCGTCTGAAAGCTGCGGGCGGCCGCGCACCGAACGGGGGAGCTTATCCATAAAGGTCAGCAAATCCTGCCATATCGCGTCCATATCCCATTCGTAGCGCCGCGCCAGTACCGTCAGGTCGCCCTCGCCCTGCTCCAGCAGTTTCAGCAGCCAGTGCTCGGGCAGGATTTCCGCGTGCGCCCGGGTCTGGCACAGGGTGGCAGCGCCTTCCATCGCACGGGCGCAGTAAGGATTAAGACGGCGTAACAAAATGGCGGGATTTTCCATGAGCTTTTCTCTTTATCAGTTCCGGACACGCTACCGCCCGTCGCTGTTCCCTGTTATTCAGGAACCCAAAGCGCATCAGGTCAGGCAGGCAGATTGTTTTTTTGCTGAGCGCCCGTCAGTTCAGGCGCTCAGCAAAAACGGGCAGCGGAAACTGCCCATCAGGGGATGACTCTAAATAGTTCGCGCTGTAGCAAGACGGCAGGCGAACGCAGCCAACGGCGCTACAGCGTGAAATATGGCGAGTCATCAGGCGGTGGCGCGTTCGTTCCAGCTGTCGGAATGAATGATGTTGCCGTCCTTGTAGGTCCAGGTGATTTTTTCGTAACGCAGCTCAATCTGCTCGAGGTGGTTATGCTTCTCGTAGGACGGGTCCTTGACGTCGTGCATCAGCGAGCTGACCTTCACCACCTTCACGTTCTCAAGCTTCGTGTTGAAGTACTCCACTTCCTGACCGGCGTCGTTGATTTTGTACCAGCGGAACTCCGCCGACTTCAGCGTCTGGCCGGTGGTCACCGCCTTGTACAGGTACGGGCTGGAGGCGTCGATTTCCTTGGTGAACAAGAACGGCGTGTGGATACGCGTGCCGGTCAGCTTCCCGGTGTTGTTGTCGGTCGGGATGTACAGGTTATGCTCCTGCGCCACCACCTCGATGCTGCCCTCGCGGTCCTTCACGTCCACGGAACCTTTGATGTCCGCGCCGCCGTCGTCCTTCAGCCACAGATAGACTGGAATTGCCATATTACTTCTCCATTTATACACGTCGTCCTTCAGGCTGCCTCTTTGTTGGCTGCCTTCATTTGCCCCGGTCACATAGTGAACTATGCTTCCGGGGACGCATTCAGTTGCCGCTGCGAGGCAGCCCGAATGACTGTGTGTATCATTTTAAAAAGCGCCATCATCCTGCGATGGCGCGGGGGTCATGCCCGGTGGCTGGCAGGCATTCGCCTGCGGCACCAGACTGATTTCGACACGGCGGTTCAGCGCCCGGCCTTCGACCGTGTCGTTGGGGGCAACGGGTCGGCTCTCGCCGTAGCCCTGCACCGCGAAACAGCTCTCCGGCACGTCGCCGGTGTCGCGCATCCAGTCGCGCACCGATTCGGCACGCTTAAGCGAAAGTATCTGGTTGGATTTATCGTCGCCGGTGCTGTCGGTATGGCCCGCCACCACAATCAGCCAGCCGGGCTTCGCTTTAATGCCGACCAGCGAGTTCACCAGCAGCTTTGTCGAGCCGGGCTTCAGCGCCCACCTGCCGGTGTCGAACAGCGACATGCTGTCGAGGCGGATGATTTTCGACGCGGTTTTCTCGGCAGGCTTCAGTGGCGGAGGCGGCGGGACATAGGAACGAATGGCGTCAAGCACCGGCATGCGCAAATGCTCCCCGTGATACAGGCCGAGCCCCATTTCCAGCGGTTCACCGTGGCGCGCCCACCGATCCAGCTGCAGCGCATCCCCGCGCAGGATCTGCACGGCGCGGGCTTTCGGGGCGTAGTCATCCATCGCAATCTGCGCGTAATGCTGAATATCGAACCCCACCCGCTGCAGCAGCTGGCGGTTGTTCCACGCGCTGGCGCACAGTGCGATGATGGCGGCAAGGGTGAACAGGCAGAATGCCCGCCGTAAAGTTCTGCTGAGCGGCGTCACGCCGGCGCCCAGTGGCAACAGCGGCAGAATAAAATTCGGCAGCGTGACATCCGCTGATGAGGGTTCGGGCTGCCAGCCGGGCAGCGAATTCAGGGCAGTATGTTGAGACAACCAGCGCTGCCACAGGCTATCAGCCAGAACCGGCGCCCCCGAAGGCGTCATGCGATATACCACCATCGCCGGGTCCGCCGGAGGCATATCGTCCGACGCCGCCGTCAGCGCGGCCATCATTGTTTGTTCAGTCAGGCGAACCAGCGTATTCATCCTCACCTGCGCAGCCAGGCGGTCCGTCCCGTCCTTTTGCGCCAGCCATGTCCCGGTGCTGCACGGCACATCGTCCGCCAGCCATACCTGCATGGCCTCCCCGGCCTGCGCTGTCTGCCACAGCGGTTGTGGAACAGACGCCCCCGCCACCTTACTGTTCAACAGTAAAGGCACCGCCCGGCGGCAATCGCTCCGCACCTGGCTCAGCTGCCAGCGCAGCTCATAAAGCCCGGCCGCCAGCGCCGCCTCATCACGATGCAGCTGCGGACAGACGCTGACCATCACCGCCAGCTGCGATACGAGGTCCGGGCGTTTCCACAGAAGAATACGTACCGTCTGCTGCAGTTCAGCCGTCGGGACGTTTAACCAGCAGCCCCGTGCCGTGCGGTAAACTGGCCCGCTCTCCGGCCACCCGGCGATATCACCGCAGACCAGCACCACCGGCAGGCGATACGGCGCGTCCGGTATCTCATCCAGCCAGGCGTTATCTACCAGCGGATCTTCCCGCCTGCGCCCGGCGAAAATCAGCCCGGCGATAACGGCGGCCAGTATCAGCGCAGCGGCCAGAATCCGCCCGCCGGAGGCCAGCGGCAGAAACAGCAGGCAGAGCAGCAGCGCCAGGATCCCGCCCCAGAGCCATAACAGGCGCAAATAGCGCACGTTCATTTCCCGGCCCCCGGCAGCAGGGTTGCAATCAGGGAATCAAGCCAGTGGTTCAGACCCCACCACAGCGCGGCGATCGCTACCAGCGACAGCCCGATGCAAACCGGCCAGCGACGTAACCCGTCCGCCAGGCCGCTGCGCCCGGAGATACCCGCCAGTACGGGACGGCTCTGGTCCGTTTCAAACGGCGGCACGCGCTCGGTCAGTACCCGAACAAGCTGGTCACGAGCCGGTTCATTCAGGGCATAACACCCTTTAAAGCCGAGCATCAGCACCCGGTGGAAACAGGTCAGCACCACCATATCCGGCGCGGGCTCGCGCAGAACCTGTCGCATCCGTTCATACAAAGCATCTCCGGCGTCCAGAGCACCAAAGTATTTCGCCTGCAGCGGACGGTCATACCAGACGATGCAGGCATCATCCTCGCCTTCGCGTCCTTTGGCGGTCTCATCCAGCAGCGCACACCAGGCGTAGAGAATATGCCGACGGCTCGCCTCGCTGACGTCCGCAGCCTCGAGCTTCGCCATCACCTGTTCAATATGATCTACACAATGTCGCCACAGGCGGTCGCCCTCCCCGTCGGCCAGTCTTGCGCCGAACCGCAGTTCTGTCACCGTCAGCCACGCGTCCGCCATCAGGGCGTCGATATTTATGTCCTGTTTCATGAGCGCAGCACCGCAAACAGTTCAAGTTCCGGATCGCCCAGCAGACCGGGGACGTAAAAGACACAACTGCCTTCCAGCAGCATCGCCCGCGCCGCCGGATGGGCCATATCAAGGGTGAAATACTGGTTTTCCAGGCGCAGCGGGATAGCCGCAGGGACGTGGCTCATCGCGCGCAAAGGAATGCCGGGCTGGGAACCATTGACCACCCTGTCGACTTCATCCGGGCTACCCGCTTTGCACTGAAGCGGAAACTGCTCCAGCAGTTGCGCTACCGGCAGCGGCGAGCGTACCGAGAGATAAAAATCCGCCTCTTCACGCAGTCTCGGATCGTGGAGACGGGCGTGCCAGCGCTTGCGCCGCTCATCGCGGACCATGTCAATCGCCACGACCCGCGACGGCAGGCTGGCTTCCAGCAGCACACCCAGTAGGTCAAACAACGGCGGGAAGACCGCCGTTAGCTGCTCATGACGATAGGCCGGAATATCGGCGGTGGTGTGATCAAGAGAAAACGTCAGCAGGCTGCCTGCAAGACCGGCCAGCGCCTGATAAAGCCGCTCCGGGTGCACCTGCGGATAGCGCACCAAATGGCTCAGCACCGGCTCAGCGCTGTTGAGCGCATTCAGCAGCCAGAACAGCGACACGTCCGCCACCGCGAAGTCGGCCATCCGTTCGTTGCTCTCCCGGCGCATAGACATCAGGCGCTGCAGGCGCGCGCGTAGCTGACCCGTCAGATATTCGGTCTGCTCCGTTAGCCAGCGGCTGGCCTGCACGTTCAGCAGCGGCGGGATAAACGACGCGTCCTGCGACCAGTCTCCCTGGCTGTCGCGCTTAAGACGGGCCACGGCGACGGTCTGGTAATTGCCGTTGTCGTTATCGTCTGTACGCAGCGTCAGCTCCGGCTGCATTACCGCAATCTGGCGGCTGTCATCCCCATAGCGGTTACGCACCTCCCGCCAGGCCAGACGCCAGCGCACAGGACGCTCCGCTTTCTGCTCCGGTTGCAGGCAGTTGCCGCCGTTTTCATACTCATGGGGCAGCGCCAAAACCACCGTCAGTTCGTGGCTTTCTGTTTCCGGTAAGGTCATCACGGGCGGCAACGCATCGGCGTTATCGCTATCAGTGAGCGTTCCGTCAGCGAAACGCACGCACAGGTGGTCGGCCTTCAGCTTCCCCTGTTTCAGCAGCGCGGCGTCAAAAGCCGTCCGCGCAACCCCCCAGGGATGTATTGCTCCCAGTCGGGCGACACACTCGGTGTGCCAGGCCGCTTGCGCGGCCTCCTGCTGAAAATGTTGAGGGGAAACCATCTGGCCCCGCCCCCACAGCGGTCGTACTGTTTTCATCCCTGCCCCCGCCTTACGCTTTCGCTTTCGGCATCTGAGAAACCAGAGACAGGTTCACGTCCATCCCTTCCACCTGGAAGTGCGGCACCGCGTACAGCTTCACCCGGAAGAAGCCCGGATTGTCCTCGATATCTTCCACCACCACCTTCGCGTCGCGCAGCGGGTGTGAGGCCTGCAGCTCGTCGCCCGGGTCGGTCATCTCCGTCACCAGACCGCGCACCCAGGTGTTGAGCTCCAGCTCCAGCAGGCGGCGATCCTTGGTGGTGCCGATGTTTTCACGCTGAACGAGCTTCAGGTAGTGCGCAATGCGCGACAGCAGGAAGATATACGGCAGGCGCGCATTGATGCGGCTGTTGGCGGTGGCGTCGGCGGTGTCGTACAGCGCCGGCTTCTGGGCGGAGTTGGCCGAGAAGAAGCAGGCATAGTCGCGGTTTTTGTAGTACGACAGCGGGATAAAGCCGAGGCTGGCGAACTCAAACTCGCGGGTTTCCGGGATCATCACCTCCGACGGGATCTTCACCTGGTTGCCTGTGCCCAGATCGTAGAGGTGGATCGGCAGATCTTTCACCGCTCCGCCCGCCTGCGGGCCACGGATCTGCACGCACCAGCCGTTATTAATAAAGCTTTTCACCATGTTGGACGCGAAAGAGAACGAGGCGCTGGTCCACAGGTATTTCTCATGGTCCGGGCCTTTCACCTGCTCGACGTAGTTGAAGCTGCGCACCGGCACGGTGTCCGGACCATACGGCAGGCGGCCCAGCACGCGCGGCATCACCAGGCCGATATAGCGCGCGTCGTCGGTGTCGCGAAAGGATTTCCATTTGATGTACTCGGCGCGGTCGAAGTAGTTGCCGATATCCTTGATGGCGGCAACCTCTTCCATGGACTCTTTCAGAAAGAAGGCCGGGCCGACGGCACCGATAAACGGCATATGGGCCGCGGCGGAGACGCCGGAGATGTTGCGCATCAGCGCCACGTCCTGCGGGCTGGCGTCGAACTCATACGCGGAGATCACCGAGCCAATCGGCTCGCCGCCCGGGGTGTCGTACTCGGCGGTGTAGGTGTGCCAGTAGAGACCGCTCTGAATCAGCTCCGGCGCGTCTTCGAAGTCCTGGCGCAGATCGTCTTTGGAGACATCCAGAATTTCGGTTTTGACGTTCTGGCGGTAGTCGGTGCTGTCCACCAGCTGCTTCAGGCCGCGCCACAGGGATTCCACCTTCTGGAACTCAGGATGGTGCATCACCGCGTCCAGCTGGCGGCTGATTTGATAGTCCAGTTCAGCGATATGGTGGTCAATCAGGGTCTTGTCGAGCTTCTCCACGGTCTTTCCGGACTGACGGATGCAGTCCATAAACACCTGCATCGCCGCCGTCAGTCGTTCGCCCGCCGGGGCGTCGGACAGCGCGGCATCATCCAGAAAGTCGTTAATATCGCCCAGGCGGGAAGCCGGGGTCAGGTTGATTTTGTCAAACAGGGAGGCGTAAACGCTCTCTTTTTCCAGTACAGCGGTCTGCCCCTGCGCGGGGGCGGTTTCAGTATTTACAGACATCAGCATATTCCCGGTTAATCCATTAAATAACGCACGCCGTTTATTTCGGGGCCAGCGCGCTCATTTCGTCGCGTAATTCCTGCGTCAGTGCCGGGTCTTTCAGGATTTTCTCAAGCTCTTTTCTGAAAGTGGCGTTATCAAGGAGGTTGGATTTGAGGTCGCGTAATAAATTCCGCATCGCCAGCATGGCGCGGAGCTGGGGGATCTGGCGGGCCACCTGCTCCGGTTCGAAATCTTTCATATCGGCGAAGCGGAGCTGAATATTTTCTTCGGCGCTATCGCCGGCCAGCGTGTTCTGTACCGTGAGGCTGATTTCCGGGCTGAATTCCGAAAGTACGCTGTTGAAGTTATTTTTATTGACGTTGATTTTTGCTCTTTCCGATAATGGCCGGTCTTCTTTGCCATTACTGAAATCACCGATGGTGAGGAGTTTCAGCGGCAGCTCGACTTTCTTCTGCGCGCCTCCTGTGTGCAGAGCCAGCTTTAAATTAATGCGTGCCTTGGGCACCTCATTCTGGAACGTATCAGCCATAGCAGTCCCTTCCCGTGAGGAATAATGTGTTAAAGATAACGGTGTGTGAAGACCCGGATATAGTAGAGCAAAGCGCCAAAAAATATCAACCTGCCGGTTGCAAAGTCCATTATGAGACTTTCCTCAGGCATCTTAAGGAAAATGTAAAAATGAAACGCATGAGACAAACAAAGCTGGTATGTAATAACAACTCTTTTCTTACAATAAAGGCAGGATGTATACCTGACAGAGGAATGTGAATTAAATTCATATCTGAACAGGCAGCGTTGATTGATGCAAATCAATATGTAACGCAAATACTGGTCGTTCCGGAT
>NZ_WCIN01000027.1:0-235000 GCF_009025755.1 Klebsiella sp. RCJ4 | reverse complement strand
GCTCACCTTTTATACATAACGCTTATTTTTGCTGCTTTTTGATAGCATCCGGCAGGTCTGCCAGGCTATTAAGCACCCAATCAGCGGCACTTTCGGCTTCTGGGGTCACCGGCTTGCCGGTGCGCACTAATACTTTCGTGCCGACATTGGCCGCCAGAGCTGCCTGCATATCTTCGACTTTATCGCCAACCATAAAGGAAGCCGCCATATCAATATGCAGATAGTCGCGCGCCGAAATCAGCATACCCGGATGCGGCTTGCGGCAGTCGCAGGTCTGGCGAAACTCTTCAACGGTTCCCTGCGGGTGGTGCGGACAATAATAGATACCATCCAGATCAACGCCGCGATCGGCCAGCGACCAGTCCATCCACTCCGTCAGCGTTTCAAACTGCTCTTCAGTAAACTTACCGCGGGCGATACCGGACTGGTTGGTCACCAGCACCAGCGCGTAACCCATCTCCTTTAATTGACGCATTGCGTCAATGACGCCATCGATAAATTCAAAGTTGTCGATTTCATGGACATAGCCGTGATCGACATTAATCGTGCCATCACGGTCAAGAAAAATTGCGGGTACTGACATTGCCACCGGTTTGCTCCTGATAAAGGCTAATGCGCGTAGTATCGCATGTTTCCGGACGCAAGAAAGTGCTCATTATACAGAGTCAGATTGATTTAGACGTCTGGATGCCTTAACATCCATTTCATTGACAGGCATCGCCTGGACACGGCAGAAGAAAATGCCACGGCAAACGGCTAAACGATAATAAATAACTGATGATTAAACTTTCGAATATTACCAAAGTGTTCCAGCAGGGAAATCGCAGCATACAGGCGCTGAACGATGTCAGCCTGCATGTCCCCGCCGGGCAAATTTATGGCGTCATCGGCGCTTCCGGCGCGGGTAAAAGTACGTTAATCCGCTGCGTTAACCTGCTCGAACGTCCAACGCAGGGCAGCGTACAGGTGGGCGGCCAGGAACTAACGGCGCTGTCAGAAAAAGAGCTCACTCGCGCCCGTCGCCAGATTGGCATGATCTTCCAGCACTTTAACCTGCTTGCCTCACGCACCGTATTCGGCAACGTGGCGTTGCCTCTGGAGCTCGACAATACGCCGAAAGATGAAATCAAGCGCCGGGTGGCCGAGCTGCTCGATCTCGTCGGTCTGGGGGATAAACACGATAGCTATCCGGCAAATCTCTCCGGCGGTCAAAAACAGCGCGTGGCCATCGCCCGTGCGCTGGCGAGCAATCCAAAAGTCCTGCTCTGCGACGAAGCCACCAGCGCTCTGGACCCGGCCACTACGCGTTCGATTCTGGAACTGCTGAAAGATATCAACCGTCGCCTGGGCCTGACGATTTTGCTGATTACCCATGAAATGGATGTCGTCAAACGCATCTGCGATTGCGTTGCCGTTATCAGCAACGGCCAGCTGATTGAACAGGATACGGTGAGTGAGGTCTTCTCTCATCCCAAAACCCCGCTGGCGCAACAGTTTATTCAGTCAACGCTGCACCTTGATATCCCGGATGATTATCAGGCCCGCCTTAAACCTGAAGCGCTTCCCGATAGCGTGCCCATGCTGCGCATGGAGTTTACGGGTCACTCCGTTGATGCCCCGCTTCTTTCTGAGACTGCCCGTCGTTTTAATGTGAATAACAACATTATTAGCGCGCAGATGGATTACGCGGGCGGCGTGAAGTTCGGCATTATGCTCACTGAGATGCACGGCACGCAGGAAGATACCCAGGCCGCAATCGCCTGGCTACAGGAACACCATGTAAAAGTAGAGGTACTGGGATATGTCTGAACCAATGATTTGGCTGCTGGTTCGCGGCGTATGGGAAACGCTGGCCATGACGTTTGTCTCCGGCTTCTTCGGTTTTGTTCTCGGCCTGCCGGTCGGCGTGCTGCTGTACGTCACCCGTCCGGGGCAAATTGTCGCTAATGCGAAGCTCTACCGCACGCTTTCGGCGGTGGTGAATATTTTCCGCTCGATTCCTTTTATTATCCTGCTGGTGTGGATGATCCCATTCACTCGCGTGATCGTTGGCACGTCGATCGGCCTGCAGGCGGCTATCGTTCCGCTGACGGTCGGCGCCGCGCCGTTTATCGCCCGTATGGTGGAAAACGCCCTGCTGGAGATCCCCACCGGCCTTATCGAAGCATCCCGCGCCATGGGCGCAACGCCGATGCAGATCGTGCGTAAGGTTCTGCTGCCGGAAGCGCTGCCGGGCCTGGTGAATGCGGCAACCATCACGCTCATTACGCTGGTCGGCTATTCCGCGATGGGCGGCGCCGTGGGTGCCGGTGGTCTCGGGCAGATTGGCTATCAGTACGGTTATATCGGCTACAATGCAACGGTAATGAATACCGTACTGGTGCTGCTGGTTATTCTGGTGTACTTAATCCAATTCTCAGGCGATCGTATCGTCCGGGCTGTGACTCACAAATAACATTACACACAATACAGAATCTTACAGGAAGGAAATAACATGGCCTTTAATTTCAAAACCTTTGCGGCAGTCGGCGCGTTAATCGGTTCTCTGGCTCTGGTGGGTTGCGGTCAGGACGAAAAAGATCCTAACCATATTAAAGTCGGCGTTATCGTCGGTGCGGAGCAGCAGGTTGCGGAAGTCGCGCAGAAAGTAGCAAAAGAAAAATACGGCCTTGATGTCGAACTGGTGACCTTCAACGACTACGTTCTGCCGAACGAAGCGCTGAGCAAAGGCGATATCGACGTTAACGCCTTCCAGCATAAACCGTATCTTGACCAGCAAATCAAAGACCGCGGCTACAAGCTGGTTTCCGTAGGTAACTCTTTTGTTTACCCGATTGCGGGTTATTCGAAAAAAATCAAATCGCTGGACGAACTGCAGCCGGGCTCTCAGGTTGCGATTCCTAACGATCCCACCAACCTTGGCCGCTCTCTGCTGCTGCTGCAACAGGTTGGCCTGATCAAACTGAAAGAAGGCGTTGGTCTGCTGCCAACCTCTCTGGATATTATTGAAAACCCGAAAAACCTGAAAATTGTTGAGCTGGAAGCCCCGCAGCTGCCGCGCTCTCTGGATGATGCGCAAATCGCTCTGGCGGTTATCAATACCACCTATGCCAGCCAGATTGGCTTAACGCCGGCAAAAGACGGTATTTTCGTGGAAGGTAAAGAGTCTCCGTACGTGAATCTGATTGTCGCTCGCGAAGACAACAAAGATGCGGAAAATGTTAAGAAATTTGTTCAGGCCTATCAGAGTGATGAAGTTTACGAAGCGGCTAACAAAATCTTTAACGGCGGTGCGGTGAAAGGCTGGTAATCTTTTCTCAGCGTAATATCATTCAGGACGGGCTTTATGCCCGTCTTGTCATTTATGCAAGCACCTGATTCAATAGCGCCCTGTTTTATTATTTATTGAGGAAATACTATGCGTGCTTTACCGGTCTGTTTGTTAGCACTCATGTTAAGCGGTTGTTCTATGCTAAGCAGATCTCCCGTCGAGCCTGTACAAAGCACCGTAACCCCGCCTGCCAAATCGGAACCGGCAAAACCGAAAGCGACGCGTCCGGCCCCGGTAAGAATCTATACCGATGCAACAGAATTGGTGGGTAAACCTTTCCGCGAACTCGGCGAAGTCACCGGTGAATCATGCCAGGCCTCGAATCAAGACTCTCCGCCCAATATCCCGACGGCGCGCAAGCGCATGCAGATTAACGCGGCAAAAATGAAAGCCAATGCCGTGCTGCTGCACCGCTGCGAAGTGACCAGCGGAACTCCGGGCTGCTACCGCCAGGCCGTCTGCCTTGGTTCAGCGCTTAACGTTACGGCGCAATGAGTGATTTTCAGTTTGCGCAGATAGGCGTTATTCGCTCGCCCTATAAAGAAAAATTTGCCGTCCCCCGCCAGCCTGGGCTGGTTAAAAACGGCGGCGGCGAATTACATCTTCTGCCCCCCTATAACCAGGCCGATGCCGTACGTGGCCTGGAAAACTTCAGCCATCTGTGGATCCTGTTTGTGTTTCATCAGACCATGGAAGGCGGCTGGCGCCCGACCGTGCGCCCTCCCCGCCTCGGCGGTAATGCGCGGATGGGCGTTTTCGCCACCCGTTCGACCTTTCGTCCTAATCCAATCGGTATGTCGCTGGTCGAGCTAAAAGGTATTCGCTGCCAGAAAGAACACGTCGTTCTGGAACTCGGTAGTCTGGACCTGGTGGATGGTACGCCGGTCGTGGATATCAAACCTTACCTGCCCTTTGCCGAAGCGCTGCCGGAAGCCAGCGCGAGCTACGCGCAGCAGGCACCGCAGGCGGAAGTGGCGGTGAGCTTCACGCCAGAAACAGAAGCCCGGCTTTTAGAACTGGAAAAGCGCTATCCCCGACTTAAGATGTTTATTAGCGAAGTTCTGGCGCAAGATCCGCGCCCGGCATATCGTAAAGAAGAAGACCCGGGAAAGACCTACGCCGTCTGGCTGCTGGATTTTAACGTGCGCTGGCGGGTGATTTCGTCCGGTTTTGAAGTCTTTTCTCTCGAACCACGCTAATTTTATTTTCCTCTCTTTTGGCATCTTTGCCACACTGGTAAACTAAACCACTTTTTTGTGTCAGGCTGGCTCCCAGCCTGTATCGATCGTCCAAATGGAACCGTAACAACATGCGTACTAGCCAATACCTGCTCTCCACTCTGAAGGAGACACCTGCCGACGCCGAGGTTATCAGCCATCAGCTGATGCTGCGCGCCGGGATGATCCGCAAGCTGGCCTCCGGGTTATATACCTGGCTGCCGACCGGCGTGCGCGTCCTGAAAAAAGTCGAAAACATCGTGCGTGAAGAGATGAACAACGCCGGTGCAATCGAGGTGTTAATGCCGGTAGTTCAGCCCTCTGAGCTGTGGCAAGAGAGTGGTCGTTGGGAACAGTACGGCCCGGAACTGCTGCGTATTGCTGACCGTGGCGAACGTCCGTTCGTACTCGGCCCGACTCATGAAGAAGTGATCACCGACCTGATTCGTAACGAGCTGAGCTCTTACAAACAGCTGCCGCTGAACTTCTATCAGATTCAGACCAAATTCCGTGACGAAGTGCGCCCGCGTTTCGGCGTGATGCGTTCCCGTGAATTCCTGATGAAAGATGCTTACTCTTTCCATACCTCTCAGGAATCTCTGCAGGAAACCTACGACGCGATGTACGCCGCGTACAGCAAAATCTTCAGCCGTATGGGCCTGGATTTCCGTGCGGTACAGGCTGACACCGGTTCTATCGGCGGTAGCGCATCTCACGAATTCCAGGTGCTGGCGCAGAGCGGCGAAGATGACGTGATCTTCTCTGACTCTTCCGACTACGCGGCCAATATTGAGTTCGCCGAAGCCGTTGCGCCGAAAGAGCCGCGCGCGGCCGCCACTCAGGAAATGACGCTGGTCGATACGCCGAACGCCAAAACCATCGCCGAGCTGGTTGAGCAGTTCAATCTGCCGATTGAGAAAACGGTGAAAACCCTGCTGGTCAAAGCGGTAGAAGACAGCAAGTCTCCGCTGATTGCCCTGCTGGTTCGCGGCGATCATGAGCTGAACGAAGTTAAAGCGGAAAAACTGCCGCAGGTCGCCAGCCCGCTGACCTTCGCTACCGAAGAAGAGATCCGCGCGCTGGTGCAGGCAGGTCCCGGTTCTCTGGGCCCGGTTAATATGCCCATTCCGGTGATTATCGACCGTACCGTTGCCGCAATGAGCGATTTCGCCGCGGGCGCTAACATCGACGGGAAACACTACTTCGGCATCAACTGGGATCGCGACGTCGCCACCCCTGAAGTGGCTGATATCCGTAACGTCGTGGCGGGTGACCCGAGCCCGGACGGTAAAGGTACGCTGCTGATTAAACGCGGTATCGAAGTGGGCCACATCTTCCAGCTGGGTACCAAGTACTCTGAAGCGATGAAAGCCTCCGTACAGGGCGAAGATGGCCGTAACCAGATCCTGACGATGGGCTGCTACGGTATCGGTGTGACGCGCGTGGTGGCGGCCGCCATTGAGCAGAACTTTGACGATCGCGGGATTCTGTGGCCGGAAGCTATCGCCCCGTTCCAGGTTGCGATTCTGCCGATGAACATGCATAAATCCTACCGCGTGCAGGAGCTGGCCGAGAAGCTGTACGCAGAGCTGAGCGCGCTGGGTATCGACGTGCTGATGGACGACCGTAAAGAGCGTCCGGGCGTGATGTTCGCCGATATGGAGCTTATCGGTATTCCGCACACCATCGTGCTGGGCGACCGTAACCTCGACAACGACGATATTGAATATAAATATCGTCGCAGCGGCGAGAAGCAGCTGATTAAAACCGGCGATATCGTGAATTACCTGGTACAACAAATTAAAGGTTAACGCCAAAAGAGGCTCTGGTTTCAGAGCCTCTTTTTTACAGGGATTGTAATCATGGCTAAACAATGGGCAAATTATGTCCTGCTTTTTCCCGCATTGTTTTTACTTTCGGCCTGCACGGTAGACGTCAGCCGGTCCGCGCCTTCCGCTTCCGCTATTAAGCCACCATCGCAGCAATGGGCAGTTAAACTTCAGCGCCAGAGCTCGGTGGCTAATAACACGCTGACTGAAATTAACGCACAAGACCTGCTCCCCGGCGATCTCCTTTTCTCTTCCAGCATTGGCGTGACGTCCCTGGGGATTCGTGCTTTTAGCGCATCCTCCGTTAGCCATGTTGCTATCTATATCGGTGATAACCAGGTTGCAGAGGCAACCGGCGCTGGGGTGCAGATTATTCCGCTCCAGCAAGCGATGCAGCACAGCGATAAGCTGTTTGCCCTAAGAGCGCCTGACCTTACGCCGCAACAAGCCGCCGGCATTAAAAATTTCGCCTATAAAAACAGAAACAGCGGCTATAACTATCGCGGCATCATTGAATTTGTGCCCTTTATGGTAACCAAACGGCTCTGCTCCCTGAATCCCTTTTCGAAGGATTTCCGCCAGCAGTGCGTGAATGGCCTGGCCAAAGCGCAGCTTAGCGATGCCGTTTCCGGGGACAAAAAAATGTGGTTTTGTTCTGAGTTTGTCAGCGATGCCTTCGCGAAGGCCGGACACCCGCTGACCCTGGCTCAACCGGGCTGGATTAGCCCATCAGACCTGCTTCATATGCGTGAGGGGGACGTGGCAAACTTTAAGCCCGAAACACAATTGCAGTATATCGGGCATCTTAAATTGGGAATTTATATCAAGACAAGCCGTCTCGTAGGACTCAATTAACTAACGAGAATTGCAGTCTTCTTTTTGATAAAACTTGCCTGGTGAATCCACCGCCAGAACTTTAACCGGCGCTCCCGAATCCGGGTTCGCTTCCAGCGTAAAGTGCCCCTCAACCACCAGCAGCACCGGGCGAGTATCCGTTCCGCGCGCCGCGGCATAATCACGCTCGAGCTGCGCGTTATTCGCGACTGCCACTCGCTTGCCGGTTGCGCAATCGGTAAAGGTCGCGGCATCCGCCATATAGAAGTACATTCCGCGCATCGCCATTGGCGTGATGGGCAGGCTGGATTTGACTGACTCAAGCGTATAGTTCAGCGTAGACTCGATGGGATTACCGTCGCGATCGAGCATTTCCAGCTTGTCGCCCTTCGCCCGATAGTAAGACTTCTCGCCTTTGCTGTCGGTCAGCACCAGCTTATCGGCCGTGCGCGCCCAGGTGCCATAGGAAGCAAAGGAGGAAGGCTCGCGACTGACGCCCTGATACCGCTCGTTCATCACCCAGGTGCCGTCTTTCTCAAGAAAGAGCGAAGTTTCGATACCTTCGCAGTCGGCACACGGCAGCACGCCGCGCCAGCTCTGCTGCATCGGCTTTAGCTCTTCCATCGGCGCCGGTTGTAGCGTGTCCATCTCCGCGCGATGGTTACAGCCGAATAGGGCAAAAAGCGAGCATGCCGCCACGACTGAAAATACGATTTTCTTCACTGTAAATTCCTTATTATCCATTCCACCGGTTCGCCATGCCTTTAATGACGAACTTTCCCACGCAGCGCCTTAACTGAGGATTTTTGCGCCTTTGAGGCAAGCCGGCGCTCTTTTGACGCTCTGGTCGGCCGCGTCTCCCGGCGGCGCTTCTGCACTGCGGTTAATTCTTGTATTAAGGCAACCAGACGCGCAATCGCCGCTTCGCGATTCATCTCCTGGCTGCGATATTCCTGAGCCTTAATGATAACCACACCCTCGGCAGAAATTAAGTGATGGCTGGAGGTAAGCAGACGTTCCTTATAATACTCAGGCAGGCTCGATGCCTTAATATCAAAGCGCAAATGGATAGCCGTCGATGCTTTATTGACATGCTGACCGCCCGCCCCCTGGGCGCGTATCCCGGAAAGTGAGACCTCGTCATCCGCAATCGCCACGCTGCGGCTAATCGTAATCATGCGGATGTTTGCCAGGCCGTTAAATGAATTTCCAGATTATTCTTAGCGTCAGATAACCAGATAGCGCCATCCTGGATAGTCGCCTGTAGCGACATTGTCCGATCGGCAAAAGCACTGAGCTGCGCCAGCTGAGTATCATCTAAATACCATACGGTTAGCTTTGAAAACTGTGCCAATTTGCTTTTATTTTGCTGCCACCAGATTTCTGCCGCCCGGCTATTATAGGCAAACAGCGCCACCTCTTGCGCCCGCGAACAGGCTTTTTTAATCCGCCGTTCGTCCGGCAGCCCCAGTTCGATCCACAGATCAACGCCCAGATGATCGTTTAGCAGCCAGAGTTCAGCTTCATCATCGGAAGACAAACCGCGGGTAAACTGCAGACGCTCGTCGGCGTATTTCATCCACGCCAGCAGGCGCAGCATCATGCGCTCCTGGGTTTCTGACGGATGCTGGGCAAGCGTCAAACTGGCATCCAGAAACTGGTTGCGGTCCAGGTCGGCCACGTTCACCGTCGCTTTATAAATCGTCGCTTTCAGCGCCATGAGGAAACTCCTGATAAAAATGGCGTTCATTGTAGCGAAACTGGCGGCAAAAGGCTGTCAGCAATCGCAGGATCCCCTTTCATCCTGCTGATATTGCTTAAATGACTATGGTATAGTCACCTTGCTAAACAGAGTTTATCTTCGTAGGCTTAAACTTACATCCCACGGTTAAGTCAGAACGCTGACAGGAGGGCATGTGGACAAATATTGTGAGTTAATACGCAAGCGGTATGCGGAAATAGCCAGCGGGGACCTTGGGTATATCCCGGATGCGCTAGGTTGCGTGTTGAAAGTATTGAATGAGGTTGCGGCGGATCAGGCCCTTGCTGAGTCAGTCAGGGAAAAGGCCGCATATGCGGCGGCAAACTTACTGGTGAGCGATTATGTCAATGAATGATACTTATCAACCCATCAATTGCGATGATTATGACAACCTCGAACTTGCCTGTCAGCACCATCTGGTCCTGGCGCTGGAGCTCAAAGATGGCGAACAGCTGCAAGCGAAGGCCAACGATCTTATCTCGCGCAAAAATATCGAGTATCTCGTCGTGGAGCTCGCCGGTGACGTCCGCGAACTGCGCCTGGATAAAATCGCCAGCTTCAGCCATCCGGAAATCGGTACGGTAGTGGTTAGCGAGTCCTGAAGCAAAACGGGTGGCTCAGCCGCCCGTTTTCATCCACATCATCTGCACGCCTTCACCTTCCTGAACTTTCCCATCGACGGTAATAAACAGACCATCGGCTGCGGCGATAAGCGTGTCGCCGTAAAACAGCAGCGGCGTGGTATCGCGCCGCCAGGGAGCAACGTTGAGCTCCTGCCAGATTTTCTTCAGCTTGCGGCCGCCCTGGCGGCCGACGATATGCAGATTACCGTTGGCGCGAAAACGAATAGTGACCGCTTCATCCTGGCGCGGGCCGCGTAACGGGCCGCCGGCCAGGAGCTTCAGTTCGCCAAGGCCGTCGGGTAACGGCAGCGGCCTGGCAATATCGCGCCACGCCAGCACCGTCTCGCTCTGTCCGGGGAGATATTTCACCCAGTGCAGCCGTTGCTGATAGCGACGAACGGCGAATTGGCCAAGGCGCAGACAGGGATACGCATCCTCGCGCGCCATCGCCACTTCACGCCAGATACGCTCCGGCATCTCGCGCGAAGGCATCGGCGCATTGAGCCCAGCCAGCCAGCGGCGCAGCAGCGCGGCCCGACGCGGGGCGCTCATGGCCGCCAACGGTTCGATAGTCAACGCGCCATCCTCCGCCACCAGCGTTGCCAGCTCCGCCGCGAGCATTTCATCCAGCAGCTGTTCCTGCTCGCCGCACAGGCTGGCGCTGCGCGCTACGGCCTCGGCGAAGTGCGGCCAGCGAGCGTTAAGCAGCGGAACAATTCGCAGGCGGAGAAAATTGCGATCGTAGGCGTCGTCCTGGTTACTTTCGTCTTCAATCCAGCTGAGCTGATGGGCTATCGCCCACCGGTGCAGGGAGTCGCGGCTTTCGTTAAGCAGCGGACGCAGCAGTTTCGTCCCGGCAAAATCGGACTCGCCGGCCATCGCCGAAAGCCCGGTTGGGCCGCTCCCCCGCTTAAGCGCCAACAGAAAGGTTTCACACTGGTCGTCAAGATGCTGTGCCGTCACCAGCACTTCGCCGGGTAATAGCGCCGAACGGAAAGCCTGATAGCGCGCCTGACGCGCGTGGGCCTCAATCCCCAGCCCCTCATCGGCGAGCGCCACCCGTTCAACCAAAAGCGGTACCTGCCACTGCTGGCATATTTGTCGGCAGTGCGCCACCCAATCGTCGGCGTTCGCGCTGAGGCCGTGGTGAATATGCATCGCCCGCAGCTGAACGGTAGGATCCTGTTCGCGCCAGCAAACCAGGCGATACAGGAGCACGCTCGAATCCAGCCCGCCGCTAAAGGCCACTAAAAAATGGCGGTGCGGCTGTAGCGTTTGCGCCATGTCTGGGATCATCATCATGAGAGTACTAACTGAGGAAAGCGTGTCCGGCACGTTACCCGGCAGAACACGCTCTGACAAGAATTACTGCTGATAAATCTCCAGCGGTAGCCCGTCCGGATCGTTAAAAAAGGTGAATCGTTTACCGGTGAAGGGGTCGATACGAACGCCTTCACAGGCCACGCCGTGGGCCTCAAGATGCGCAACGGCGGCATCGACATCATCAACGCTAAACGCCAGATGGCGCAGCCCGCAGGCTTCGGGGCGGCTCGGACGCGCAGGAGGAAACGGGAATGAAAAGAGTTCAATGACATATTCGCCATTCAGCGCCAGATCGCCCTTCCATGAATCACGCTCCTGGCGATAGAACTCGCCCTGCAGGGTGAACCCCAGAATGTCGCAGTAGAAGGCTTTACTCTTCGCATAATCCGTCGCAATGATGGCGATATGGTGAACCCGTTTTAAACCCAGCATGGTACAACTCCTCCAGTTGAAGCCAACAACGTTACTCGTTCAGTTCGTGAGTGCGCAAGCGCTTAGTCATTTTTTAAGACTCGAACCCAGTACACGCCGTCTTCATCGCGTTTCGCGCCGTGGATATCGGTTTCGAAACCCGGATAGTGGCGGCCGATGGAGCACAGCATAAGCAGGAAATTGAGCACCGCGCGGCTCTCCTCGGCGATCATCTCGCCGGGCATCAGCAGCGGCACGCCGGGCGGGTACGGTAGGATCATATTCGCTGAAATACGCCCGACCAGATTCTCCAGTTCAATGGTTTCCACTTCGCCTTTAATCTGCCGCTGCCAGGCCTGATGCGGCGTCATTTTCATCTCCGGCAGGACGTCGAAAGCGCTAAGCATCAGCTGCGAGAGCTGGTGCTGGCGAATCAGACGATGAATACCCTGGGCCAGATCCTGAATACGCATGTTGCGGTAAAAATCCGGATCTTCGGCGTACAGATCCGGTAGCATGTTTTTCACCCGTAAATTGAGATCGTAAGCGCGTTTGAACTCGGTCAATCCGCGCAGCAGCCCCATCGCACGGGTTTTATCTATACCGATACTGAACAGGAACAGCAGGTTGTACGGCCCGGTTTTTTCTACCACCACGCCGCGCTCATCAAGGAACTTCGCCACCAGCGCGGCCGGAATGCCTTCGCTATCCATGTTGCCCTGCTCGTCCATACCGGGCGTCAGAATGGTGACTTTCACCGGATCGAGGAACATATGGTCGTCATCGGCGTCCTGAAAGCCATGCCACCTTTCTCCGGGTGAAACCGGCCAGCACTGCGCTTCCCCCACCTCTTCCGGCTGCCAGATATCAAAAAACCAGCCGTCAGACTCTTCGCGCAACCGCTGCACCTCTTTACGAAAATCCAGCGCCCGCTCAATCGAACGCTGAATCAGTCGTCTGCCGGAGTTGCCGCGCAGCATGGCGGCAGCCGTCTCAATGGAGGCAACGATCGGGTAGCTCGGGGAGGTCGAGGTGTGCATCATAAAGGCTTCATTGAAGGTATCCTCATCATAGCTGCCTTTAATATGAATCAGCGAAGCCTGCGATAGCGCGGCCAGCATTTTATGCGTCGACTGCGTTTCAAAGATCACTTTCCCCGCAATGCGATCGCCGCTCATCCCGCTTTTACCCTGATAGATCGGATGAAAATGGGTATACGGCACCCAGGCTGAATCAAAGTGGATTGACGGTACGTCGAGGGTCTCTTTGATCCAGGTGGTGTTATATAGCAGTCCGTCATAGGTGGAGTTGGTGATCACCGCATGCACAGGCCACCCGGCGCCGCCTGTCGCATTAACCTTTTGCTGAATACTGTCGCGGGTAAATTCGCGCTTGGGTATGCCGCCGAGGATCCCTAGCGCATTGCGCGTCGGCTTTAGCCACAGCGGCACCACGTCGCTCATCATCAGTAAATGAGCCAACGATTTATGGCAGTTGCGATCGATAAGCAGGGTGCTGCCCGCCGGAGCGGAATACATACCGACAATCTTATTCGACGTCGAGGTTCCGTTGGTCACCATATAGCTCTGTTCGGCGCCGAATGCGCGGGCAATATACTCTTCCGCCTCCAGATGCGGACCGCTATGATCGAGCAGGGATCCCAGCTCCGTCACGGAAATAGAGACGTCGGCCTTTAGGGTATTCCCGCCAAAGAAATCATAAAACAGACAGCCCACCGGACTTTTTTGATATGCCGAGCCGCCCATATGCCCGGGGGTACAGAAAGTATATTTCCCCTCCTGCACATAGTTGAACAAGGCTTTGGTAAACGGCGGGGTTATGTTGTCGAGGTATTCGCGGGTGTATTGACCTATGCGGGTAGCAATCTCTTCCGCCAGCCCCAGCGCGTATTCAAAGAACCATAGCGTCATGCGCAGGTCCTGGCTGCTGACGTCCATCGTCGAATGGGCGTTGATAAATGCGTACAGCGGCAGATATTCATTTAAGCGATTGATATCGCTGCACAGATCAACGCTGTATTCATCCCAGTCAAAAATAACCCCGCAGATCCGCGGATTATGCTCGATAAATTGCAAAAGATCGGCGCTATTTTGCGGCCAGATGGTCTGGAAACCTTGCCGTTGCAGGGCGGCTTCCAGTTCTTTGATCGGTTCGTCTTTATAATAGACGCCGTGGGGACCCATGATCGCAATGATATTCACGCTTTCCTCCTGAATTTACCTAAGGAAAGCATCATATCACCCCGCCAGCGCTAAGCACTGGCGGATTTATCTCTATTACAGCGCTTTCCACGCATCGCCCCAGGCAATGCCTGCGCCGGGCTCATAGTAGGTCGGCGCCACGTTGCACCACGCCCCTTCAGGTAGCGGTTTACACTGATACAGCGCGCCGTGGTTATTAACGATATCACCCGCTTTCCAGGTCTGGGTACTGCTCCAGGAAGGATAGCTGATGGTGTCGCTGTCTTTGCCATCGGTCGTTTCATCCGCAGCAGCAGCTTTAGCCTTCACGTTCAGGGTGTACGTTGCCGTGCTGGACAAGGTCCCGTCGCTTACCGTCAGGCTCACCACATATTGCGCATCGCGATCTTTTTCCGGAGCGGTAAAGGTGATAACGGCTTTATCCTGTCCGCTGATAGTCTGGCCGTCCTGCGACATCCAGGTATAGGTGAGCTTATCGCCATTCGCATCGGTAGAGCCCTCCGCGCTCAGGGAAACCCTGGCGCCCGCTTCGATAGCGCCAATCGGACCGGCGATACGCGCAACCGGCGCCACGTTAGTTTCCTGCGCAGGCGTGGTATCGTCAGGCGTTGCCGGGGTGGTATCCTCGGCCTGGCCGGTATCGTCGATGATATTGACGTTGAAGTGGCTCTGGACGCACTTCGCATAGTCACCTTGTTTAAAGGCGCTATACGGCGTCTGGTAGCCCACCAGCTGGCAGGCGTTAGTCTTGCCGTCAGCGGTGTCCGGGCTCCATCCCCAATCCTCTTCCCAGTAAATCGGTAACGCGCCCGCGCCGCCTTCATCGAACTGCTTCATATTCTTACAGCCGAGAACTTCATCATCAGCAATCGGCACTTTCAGGTAGTTTGCGAACTCTTTGTAGTAGGCAATACGGTTCAGAGACTGCGCGTTCTCTTCCGCCCCGCCGCACTCGACGCCGCCGTTGATAATTTGAATGGTGACCCCAAAGCCTTCAACCAGGCCATTCGCTTTATCATGATCGTTTGGTACCCAGGTTCCGTCGATGACGTGTAGCATAGAGGGCTTCGGCGGCTGCGGGTAAACGAAGAAGAACACCGCGCTCGCCAGGTTCATCCAGGTATCCGCCACCCGCTCCGGTTTATCCAGCAGAGGACGAACGTCGCCATCGTACATGGCATCGGAGAACGGGCCGTAGTTGTAGTTATAGGAGAGCTGTTTTGCGCCGCGGCCAAAGTAGCTCAGGTAGTCGCCGTCTTTATCTTTACCGCAGGGCCAGGTCTGCCCCTGCCAGATATCCGGGTTACACTCCCCGTTGTAGCCGCCTTTCTGACCTTCAACCCAGCCCACTTCACGGAGATAAACCAGCGCCTGGCGCCACTCGGGAATATCGCGCCAGCTTTCGTGGCCGCCGGTTTCCTGAGCAAAGTGGGCAAACATGGTCGCCAGAGATTTACGGCATATGGCATCGCTATCGCGTCCGTCGGTATAGGTCCCGCAAACCGCAGGGAATTTACCAATAGCTTTCAGAAAGTTAGAGTAGGTATATTCTGCCGCGCGCATCGGGAACAGATATTCCCAATCCTTTTCGGACAGAATGCTTTCCACGCGCTTCACGTTTGCCGGGTTGGTCGCCAGACCCGGCTCGATTTTTTCAACTTCGCTGTTCGGCAGCGTTTGAATCGATGATTTTACCGATGTCATGAGCGGAAAGTCGGTTAAGGCTTTTTCTTTCGCGGCCAGGTCACTCGCCTTGATGGTTGTCGCTTCCGTTGCGCCAAGCAACGGCGTGGCCTGTGCGGCCCCCAGGCTTAACATGATCCCTGCGGCCACGGCGCTTAATGCGACGGTTTTGTGCAATGCCATAGTATTTCTCCTTTATCCTTGTTAACGGCCTGCCGGGTCGCAATCCCTGGCAGTTGCTGCAGTTTTAGGGGAGATCGGCATCATCGGCTAATCACATTAGCTCTTATTCATCTCATCTCGTCTCAGTAAACAACACATAAAAAAAGGGCCGGAAAATCCGGCCCTCAGGGATAAAAAATGAGTGAGATAATCAGGCGTAGCCGTAGCTCATCAGACGCTGATAGCGACGGTTCAGCAGATCTTCTTCGCTCAGAACATCGAGGTCAGCCAGATCGGCCAGCAGCTGCGCTTTCAGAGAGGCGGCCATGACTTCCGGATTACGATGCGCGCCGCCCAGCGGCTCAGGAATGATGGAGTCAATCAGCTTCAGCTCTTTCAGACGCGGGGCAACAATCCCCATCGCTTCGGCGGCCAGCGGCGCTTTATCGGCGCTTTTCCACAAAATGGAGGCACAGCCTTCCGGGGAGATAACGGAATAGGTGCTGTACTGCAGCATATTCACTTTATCGCCCACGCCGATTGCCAGCGCGCCGCCGGAACCACCTTCACCGATAACGGTGCAGATAACCGGGACGCTCAGACGCGACATTTCACGCAGGTTGCGGGCAATCGCTTCAGACTGGCCGCGCTCTTCCGCACCGACGCCCGGGTAGGCGCCCGGGGTGTCGATGAAGGTGATGATCGGCATTTTAAAGCGTTCGGCCATTTCCATCAGGCGCAGCGCCTTACGATAGCCTTCCGGCGCCGGCATACCGAAGTTGCGGCGAATTTTCTCTTTGGTTTCGCGCCCTTTCTGGTGGCCGATAATCATTACCGGACGCCCGTCCAGACGCGCAATCCCGCCGACGATAGCTTTATCGTCAGCATAGGCACGGTCACCGGCCAGTTCGTCGAATTCGTCGAAAGCCAGGCGGACATAATCCAGGGTGTACGGGCGACGTGGATGGCGCGCCAGTTGCGCAACCTGCCATGCACCAAGATCGGCGAAGATCTTGCGCGTCAGCTCTACGCTCTTTTCACGCAGGCGATGCACTTCTTCATCGATATTAATATCCAGTTTCTCATCCTGGCGGCTAACCGCAGTCAGAGAATCGATTTTCGCTTCCAGCTCTGCAATCGGCTGTTCAAAATCAAGGAAATTCAGACTCATAGTATTCCTGTATTAGTCAAACTCCAGTTCCACCTGCTCCGAGCCGATAAGGCCACGCAGATCGTTAAGTAAACGATCGCTCGGAGAGACGCGCCATGTTGCGCCAAAACGCAACCGCGCGCGTGCATCCGCCCTCTGATAATAGAGGTGTACTGGAATAGTTCCCGAACGGTGGGGTTCCAGAGACTGACGGAGTCGGTTTAAAAGCTGGTCATCAATTTGCCTGTCCGTCAGCGAGATAGCAAGCCCGCGAGCATATTTTTCCCGGGCTTCGTCAATGTCCATGACTTCACGAGCGGTCATTTTAAGCCCCCCGCTGAAGTCATCAAAGCTGACCTGTCCGCTGACGATAAGTATGCGGTCTTTTTCCAGCAGCTGCTGGTATTTATCCAGGGCGTCGGTGAACAACATCACCTCCAGACGCCCGGAACGGTCATCCAGCGTGCAGATGCCGATACGATTGCCGCGCTTGGTGACCATGACCCGCGCGGCAATAACGAGCCCGGCCGCCGTGGTCACTTTACCACGATCGGTCGGATGCATGTCTTTGAGTCGTACGCCGCCTACGTAGCGCTCGATCTCTTTCAAGTACTGGTTAATCGGATGCCCGGTCAGATACAGCCCCAGGGTCTCCCTTTCGCCATCCAGCACGACCTGTTCCGGCCACGGCTGGCAGCTGGCGTAGGACTGTTCAATTTGCTCAGGCTCTTCCGCCAGTACGCCGAACATGTCCGCCTGACCGATAGCTTCGGCTTTGGCGTGCTGATCGGCGGCTTTTAGCGCATCGCCCAGTGAATTCATTAACGCCGCGCGATGCGGCCCGAGGCGGTCGAAAGCCCCGGACATAATCAGTTTTTCCAGCACCCGGCGGTTGAGCTTTTTAATATCCGTACGCGCGCAGAGATCGAACAGTTCGCGGAAATAGCCGCCCTGATTACGGGCTTCAATGATCGCTTCTATCGGACCTTCGCCGACGCCTTTGATGGCGCCGATACCATAAACGATTTCGCCATCGTCGTTAACGTGAAAATGGTACAGGCCGGAGTTAATATCCGGCGGCAGGATTTTCAGCCCCATCCGCCAGCACTCATCCACCAGGCCGACAACCTTCTCGGTGTTATCCATATCCGCGGTCATTACCGCCGCCATAAATTCAGCCGGATAGTGCGCCTTCAGCCACAGCGTCTGATAGGACACTAAAGCATAAGCGGCAGAGTGCGATTTGTTAAATCCATAACCGGCGAACTTCTCTACCAGGTCAAAGATTTTAATCGCCAGTTCGCCGTCAACGCCGCGCTTTCTCGCCCCTTCTTCAAAGGTGCCGCGCTGCTTGGCCATCTCTTCCGGCTTTTTCTTACCCATCGCACGACGCAGCATATCCGCGCCGCCGAGGGTATAACCGGAAAGCTCCTGGGCAATCTGCATGACCTGTTCCTGGTACAGGATAATGCCATAGGTTGGCTCCAGTACCGGTTTCAGACATTCGTGCTGCCACTGTACGTCCGGATACGATATCTCTTCGCGACCGTGCTTACGGTCGATAAAGTTATCCACCATTCCCGACTGCAGCGGCCCCGGTCGGAACAGGGCCACCAGAGCGATCATATCTTCAAAGCAGTCAGGCTGCAGACGCTTGATCAGATCCTTCATACCGCGCGATTCAAGCTGGAAGACGGCGGTAGTTTCCGAACGCTGCAGCATGTCGAAGCTTTTTTTATCGTCCAGCGGGATAGCGGCAATATCCAGCGGCCCCTCGCCGTTCTTCTCACGGCGGGCGTTGATCATCTCCAGCGCCCAGTTAATGATGGTGAGCGTACGCAGACCGAGGAAGTCGAACTTCACCAGCCCGGCATATTCAACGTCGTTCTTATCAAACTGGGTAACCGGATGCTGGCCCGCTTCATCGCAGTACAGCGGGGCAAAATCGGTTATTTTGGTGGGCGCAATCACCACCCCGCCCGCATGTTTACCGGCGTTACGGGTGACCCCTTCGAGCTTACGCGCCATGTCGATCAGCGCTTTAACCTCTTCGTCCGCCTCGTAAATCTCCGGCAGCTGCGGCTCGGCTTCAAACGCTTTCGCCAGCGTCATGCCCGGATCGGGCGGTACCAGCTTGGAGATGCGGTCCACAAAGCCGTACGGGTGGCCCAGCACGCGGCCAACGTCGCGAATAACCGCTTTCGCCGCCATGGTGCCGAAGGTAATAATCTGCGAGACCGCATCGCGACCGTACATGTCGGCGACGTGTTCAATCACCTGGTCGCGCTTCTCCATACAGAAGTCAACGTCGAAGTCGGGCATGGAGACACGTTCCGGGTTAAGGAAACGTTCGAACAGCAGGTCGAACTCCAGCGGATCGAGGTCGGTAATTTTCAGCGCATAGGCCACCAGCGATCCGGCGCCGGAACCACGTCCCGGCCCTACCGGCACGCCGTTATCCTTCGACCACTGGATAAACTCCATAACGATCAGGAAGTAGCCCGGGAACCCCATCTGGTTAATCACCTGCAGCTCAATATCCAGGCGTTCATCATATTCAGGACGGCGTTTAGCCCGCTCATCCGGATCGGGGAACAGGAATTCCAGACGCTCTTCCAGACCCTCTTTGGATTTCTTAACCAGATAATCTTCGGTGGTCATATCCCCCGTCGGGAACTGCGGCAGGAAGTACTCGCCAAGGCGCACGGTCACGTTACAGCGTTTGGCGATCTCAACGGTGTTTTGCAGCGCTTCGGGAATATCGGAAAAGAGTTCGCACATCTCCTCTTCGCTGCGCATATACTGCTGCGGCGAGTAGTTGCGCGGACGCTTGGGATCGTCGAGGGTAAAGCCGTCGTGGATAGCCACGCGGATTTCATGGGCGTCGAAGTCGCCCGGCTCAAGGAAGCGAACATCGTTGGTCGCCACCACCGGTAGGCCGCGGGTTTCCGCCAGTTCTACCGCGGCATGCAGGTAGGGCTCTTCATCCTGACGGCCGGTGCGAATGAGCTCAAGGAAGTAGCAATCAGGGAAATGTTGTTCATAAAAATCAACGCACTGATCCACCAGCGCCATGTTTCCGCGCAGCAGGCTACGACCCACGTCGCCCATACGCCCGCCGGAGAGCAAAATCAGCCCTCCTTTTAATTCGATCAGCCAGTCGCGATCGATAATCGGGCCTGCCGCGCCGTAGCCGCGCTGATAGGCTTTGGAGATCAGCAGCGTCAGGTTTTGATAGCCAGTATTATTTGCCGCCAGTACCGTCAGCTGGCTCAGTTCATCGCCAAGCAGATCGCTCTGGACGTGGAAATCGGCCCCGACGATGGGTTTAATTCCGGCACCGTGCCCTGCTCCGTAGAACTTCACCAGCCCGCAAAGGTTGGTAAAATCAGTGATCGCCAGCGCAGGCATGCCGAGCGCGGCCGCCTTTTTTACCAACGGTCCGGTTTTCGCCAGACCATCGATCATGGAATAGTCGCTGTGCACCCGCAGGTGTACGAAACGTGGTTCAGCCATCTTCAGATTCCGCGTTACTTAATTGCTTGCGTGTCGGTTCAGGACGCCAGGCCCAGCGCGCGTTTCACCGGGCCAAAGCTGCGCCGGTATTGCTCGATTACGCCATGTTCCAGCAGCTTTTGCAGATGAAAAGCGGTGGGATAACCTTTATGTTGCGCAAAGCCGTACTGCGGGAACTCCCGGTCCAGTAAGGCCATTTCAGCATCGCGCGTCACTTTAGCCAGAATAGACGCGGCGCTGATTTCCGCCACTCGGCTGTCGCCTTTGACGACCGCCAGTGACGGCATCGGCAGCGGCGGACAGCGGTTACCATCAATAAGAACAAACTCAGGGGAAACGCGCAAACCGGCAACGGCGCGCTGCATGGCCAGCATGGTCGCGTGCAAAATATTCAGCTCATCGATTTCATGCGGCTCAGCGCGACCGAGGCTCCAGCACAGCGCTTTTTCTTTGATCTCGTCAAATAGCGCAAGGCGGCGTTTTTCGCTTAGCTTTTTTGAGTCGTTAAGACCGACGATCGGCTTTGCCGGATCGAGAATAACCGCGGCGGTCACCACCGCGCCAACCAGCGGGCCGCGTCCGACTTCATCGACTCCCGCAACCAGATGGGTATGCGGATATACGAATTCCATCATTTTGCTAACTCCAGTACGGCATCCGCCGCCTGCTCATCAGCGTTGCAGCGGATCTGCTGATGCAGCGCGCGGAAGGTTTCATGCATATCGTGGCTGGTTTTTCCGTCGGCCAGCAGCGGCTTCAGCGCCTCGGCCAGCGCCTGCGGCCGGCATTCATCCTGCAGCAGTTCTTTAACCAGTTCGCGCCCGGCCAGTAAATTCGGCAACGACACATAGTCGGTCTTCACCAGCCGTTTCGCCAGCCAGAAGGTAAACGGCTTCATCCGATAGCCGACAACCATCGGACACTTAGCCAGCATACACTCCAGCGCAGCCGTGCCGGAGGCCAGCAGCGCGGCATCGCTGGCAATCATCGCATCGCGCGCCCGGCCGTCGAGCAGGTGGACGGCAAGATCCGGCGCCGTTTCCGCTTTGATGCGCTCGAACTGTTCCCGCCGCTTCGCGTTGACCAGCGGAACAACCACTTCCAGGTCGGGATAATGGTCTCGCAGGAGCTGCGCCGTTTTCAGAAAATCAGCGCTGAGCATCTCAACTTCCGCCCCGCGGCTTCCCGGCAGCAGCGCCAGGCAATGCACGTTACGATCGATCCCCAGACGGTCGCGCGCCGCGCCTTTATCCGGGTCCAGCGGCATCGCATCCGCCATCGTGTGGCCGATAAACCGGCAGGGAACGTTGAATTTGTCATAAAACGCTTTTTCGAAAGGCAGAAATGCCAGTACCAGATCGGTGGATCTGCCAATTTTGAAAACGCGTTTTTGCCGCCATGCCCACACCGAGGGGCTGACGTAATGGATGGTTTTGATACCCTGCTTCTTCAGATTACCTTCGAGGGTAATATTGAAGTCAGGCGCATCAATGCCGACGAATACGTCTGGCTTAAGCTCGGTCAATCGACGGGTGAGATCGGCGCGAATATGCAGCAGACGGCGCAGGCGACCCAGCACTTCCACAATGCCCATCACCGCTAGCTCTTCCATCTCATACCAGGCTTCGCAGCCTTCCGCCTGCATCAACGGCCCGGCAACGCCGACAAAGCGGGCATCAGGTATGCGGGCTTTGAGCGCGCGGATAAGACCGGCACCAAGAATATCGCCGGAGGTTTCTCCGGCGACCAGGGCAATCGTCAGGGGACGCAATTCAGCCATTAACGAATCAGGCCGCGCGTGGAGCGGGCAAAAAAGTCGGTAAAGGTCTGCACTTCGGGATACTGCTCCGCCAGCTCGGCAATTTCAGCTTTCGCTTCGTCCAGCGTTTTACCGCTGCGGTACAGCAGCTTATACGCGTTACGAATCGCAGTGATCGCCTCACGGCTGAAGCCGCGGCGTTTCAGCCCTTCGATGTTGACGCCAAACGGCGTCGCGTGGTTGCCCTGCGCAATCACGAACGGCGGAACGTCCTGCGCTACGCCGGAGCAGCCGCCCACCATCACGTGTGCGCCAATAATGCAGAACTGATGCACGGCGGTCATGCCGCCGATGATAACAAAATCATCCAGCGAAACGTGGCCTGCAAGGGTCGCGTTATTGGCCAGAATACAGCGGTCGCCCAGCGTACAATCGTGCGCCACGTGGGCGTTGATCATCAGCAGGTTATCGCTGCCCACCTTCGTTAATCCACCGCCCTGTACTGTGCCACGATGAATGGTGACGCTTTCGCGGATGCGGTTGCGATCGCCAATTTCCACGCGGGTCGGTTCGCCAGCATATTTCAGATCCTGGTTAACTTCGCCGATGGAAGCGAACTGATAGATCTCGTTATCGCGGCCAATTTTGGTATGGCCGTTGATGACAACATGAGATTTCAGTACGGTACCTTCGCCGATTTCGACGTTAGCACCAACAATACAAAACGGGCCAACGTGGACGTTAGCGCCAATAACGGCGCCTTCTTCTACAATGGCGGAAGGATGAATAAAGGCGGTTTTATCAATCACGTATCAGGCCTCCCGGCTACGGGCACACATCATCGTTGCTTCGCAAACCACTTTTCCGTCAACGGTTGCAACGCCTTTAAAGCGAGTCAGACCGCGGCGGGTTTTTTCAAAAGTGACTTCCATAATCATCTGATCGCCAGGCACGACCGGACGTTTGAAACGCGCTTCGTCAATCCCGGCAAAATAATACAGCTCGCCCGGTTCCAGTTTTCCAACGCTTTTGAATGCCAGAATGCCGGTGGCCTGGGCCATAGCTTCGAGAATCAATACGCCCGGTAAAATCGGCTTACCAGGGAAATGCCCCTGGAAAAACGGCTCATTTACAGAAACATTTTTAACTGCGCGTAGAAAACGACCTTCTTCAAAATCCAGCACGCGATCGACCAGCAGGAACGGGTATCGGTGAGGCAGAAGTTCCAGAATCTCTTCAATGTGCAGAGTATGAGTGTCAGTAGTCAAAATACTCTTCCTGTCTAAATATCCTAAAAGGCAATAATAACACGGCCTGCGGCAATCTCATGAATGCAACAGGCCGAAAATTTAATGTGGCTGGACGCAGCACTAATCTTGTTGATTAACCTTGCGCTCAATGGCTTTGAGGCGCTTGCTCATATCATCAATATTCAGTACCAGCGCAGCGGTCTTACGCCAGACCTTATTCGGCTGCAGCGGGATACCTGAAGAGTAAACCCCTGGCTCGGTGATGGGACGCATAACCATTCCCATCCCCGTGACGGTGACTTTATCGCAGATTTCCATATGGCCGTTGATCACGCTGGCTCCGCCAATCATGCAGTAGCGGCCGATCTTCAGGCTGCCCGCCATGATGACGCCGCCAGCAACCGCGGTGTTGTCGCCAATCACCACGTTGTGCGCGATTTGACACTGGTTATCAATAATCACGCCGTTACCGATGACGGTGTCGTCCAGCGCACCACGGTCAATGGTCGTGCAGGCGCCAATCTCCACGCGATCGCCAATAATCACGCGACCCAGCTGTGGGATCTTAACCCAGTTGCCGCGATCGTTCGCGTAGCCGAAGCCATCTGCGCCAATCACCGTGCTGGACTGGATCAGGCAATTCTCGCCGATCTCAATGTCGTGGTAAACGGTGACGTTGGCCCATAAACGCGAGCCGGCACCTATTTTCGTATTTTTCCCAACGAAGCAGCCCGCGCCGATAACCACGTTATCACCGAGGATGACGCCCGATTCAATCACGGCGTTTGGGCCAATCGCCACGTGGGTACCCAGCTTCGCCGTCGCATCGATGACCGCGCTGGGCGCGATATCCTGCGCCGGCTGCGGCGTGGTATCAAGAATTTGAGCCATGCGCGCGTAGGTCAGGTAGGGATTACGCACTACCAGCGCGGCGCTATGAGCAAAAGGTAAATCATCCTGCGTCATCACGACGGCAGATGCCTGGCAAGCGGCCAGGTGTTCACGGTACTTAGGATTTACCATGAAAGTAATATCGCCCGCTTGTGCGGACTGCATGGACGCAACGCCGGTGATGACGATATCGCCATCACCGTGTAATTCTGCATCCAACTGCTGGGCTAAATCAGCCAGTCGAATTGAAGGCATTACTTATTTAACCTGTTTCAGCACATCAGCGGTGATGTCTTTTACATCGCTGCTGTTGTATGCAACGGCATTAGAGTCAACAACCAGATCGATGCTCTGATCTTTAGCCACGCTCTGCACGGCGCTCTGAATACGAGTCACCAGCTTGCCGCGCTCTTCGTTAGAACGACGTGCACGATCCTGTTCGAAAGACTGCGCTTTCTGGGAGAAAGTCTGGCGCTGAGCCATCACGTCTTTTTCCAGTTTGGTACGGTCAGAGCCCGCTTTCATGGACTGCAGACGCTGCATTTTAGACTGCAGGTCGCCTTCCATACGCTGCAGCTCGCTCGCGCGGCCTTTAAACTCGTTTTCCAGCGTGTTAGAAACGCCTGTTTTCTGGGCAACCTGTTGGAAGAGGCTGTTCATGTTAACCATTGCAATTTTATCTGCCGCCTGAGCGGAAGTTACCATTGCTAAACCCAGACCTGCAGCTAATAACCACTTTTTCACAATTAACTCCTTACCATCCCATGAGTACCCAGGGGTACCGTTATTTGCGTGGCCAGGCGACAACCTCAGTTATCGCCAATAGTCAGCGCTATACTGCAACTGCACTTACATTCCATTGTAGCCAATACCATTACCAGGTTTTACCGATGTTAAACTGGAACTGTTCGGCTTTGTCTCCATCGTACTTTTTAAACGGCTGAGCGTAGGAGAATACCAACGGCCCTAACGGCGACATCCACTGTACTGCGATACCCGCAGACATACGGATATTGCTTGGATCGCTGTAGTCCGGGTAACCCCCATATGCGGCTGAATCCCAGTGAGTATCCCACACGGTACCCATATCCCAGAAGACGGAAGTACGGACCGAGTTCGCATATTTATCGCTAATAAACGGCGTCGGGGTGATCAGCTCGAGGCTGGCAACCGCCATGGCGTTACCGCCCACCGCATCATCAGACTTACACGGTGCGGACTCGCTGCTCTTACATTCGTTATCGTAGCTGTCATCATCGTCATGACGGCTGCTGGCCGGGAAATAAACTGCTTTCGGACCGATAGTGTTGGACTGGAAGCCACGCACGGTGCTTGAACCACCGGCATAGAAGTTCTCATAGAACGGCATCTCTTTACCGCCCAGACCATCGCCATAACCAAAGCGGGTACGACCCAACATCACCCATTTATGATCGTCATCGATCGGTACATAGGTCGCGGTATCGAGCGTCGCTTTGTAGTATTCGTTATCCGATCCCGGAATCGTTACTTTACCATTCAGGTTGACCCGTGAGCCTTCGGTCGGGAAGAAGCCACGGTCGAGCTTGTTATACGTCCAGCCGTAGTTGAAGGTGAAGTCGTCAGCGCTGAACGAGTTCCTGTCGTTGGTGTTGTCCGGATACTGCCCCATCGAATTCAGATAACGCCACATGGATACCTGAGGCTGCATGTTGGACAGCTTGTTATGCACATAGCCCAGGCCCGCACGCAGCGTATTGTATTCGTTAACCGGGAAGCCCAGCGTGATGTCTGTACCATAGCTTTTGTTGGTATAGTCAGACAGGTCCGCATCGTTAGCGTCGAAGTCGTTATAGAAAACACGACCGCCGAGGCTGACGCCATCCACGGTAAAGTACGGGTTCGTCACCGACAGTTCAGTATAGGTCTGATAGTCGTTTTTGGTGCCGTTAATCCCAACGGAATAGCCGGTACCGAGCCAGTTATCCTGCTGAACGCCGGCCTGGAAGCTGACGCCGCTTTCCGTACCGTAACCAACGCCGAAGTTAAAGCTACCGGTGTTACGCTCTTTAACCTTATAGACCACGTCAACCTGATCCGGGCTGCCCGGAACGCGCTGCGTATCGGTATCAACCGTTTCAAAGTAGCCTAAACGGTTCAGACGATCTTTACCCTGATCGACCAGGTCGCTGCCCAGCCAGGCGCCTTCCATCTGACGCATTTCGCGACGCAGAACGGCATCTTTCGAGGTATCGTTGCCTTCGAAGCGAATTTTACGCACGTAGTAGCGGTTACCCGCATCGACATTCACGTGCAGCTTCACGGTCTTATCGCTATCGCTGATTTCCGGCTGGGACTGAACGCGCGGATAGGCATAGCCGTAGCGACCGAGGAGTTTCTTAATGTCATTCTCCATTTTGGTCACTTTGGTGCCGTTATACAGCTCGCCCGGCTCCACTTTGGTCAGCGCTTCGATTTCTGCCGAATGCCCCGCCAGGTCACCCGTCACCTGCACACCAGAAAGCTTGTACTGATCGCCTTCGGTAATGTTGATGGTGATGTAGATACCTTTTTTGTCCGGCGTCAGGCTGACCTGCGTGGAGTCAATGTTGAAACGAGCATAGCCGCGATCCAGATAGTAGCTGCGCAGCGTTTCAAGATCTCCCGCCAGCTTCTGTTTCTGATATTTACGATCGCCCACCACGTTCCACCACGGCACTTCATCGCGCAGCTGGAAGGTAGAAATGAGTTCATCGGTGCTGAATGCGTGGTTACCGACGATATTGATCTGCTGGATTTTCGCCGAGACGCCTTCCTGGAATACCAGCTTCAGGTCGACACGGTTACGCGGCAGCGGCGTCACGACAGCTTTAACGCTGGCGCTGTACTTACCGACGCTGTAGTAGAAATCCTCCAGCCCCTTTTCGATATCAGCCAGCGTGGTGCGATCGAGGGATTCCCCTACGCGCACGCCGGATGCCTCAAGGTTTTGCTTGAGCATGTCATCTTTCACCGACTTGTTACCGGAGAAAGTGATGCTGGCAATCGTTGGACGCTCTTTCACCTGCACCAGCAGGGTATCACCATCGCGCAGTACGCGGACGTCCTCAAAGTTGCCGGTGGCAAACAGAGCACGGATGGTGTTACTGATATCATCATCGGTTACGGTATCGCCAGGACGCACTGGCATACTGAGGAGGGCCGCACCAACAGCGACTCGCTGAAGGCCTTCGAAATGAATGTCCTTCACCACGAACCCGTCAGCACCGTATACGGTTGCGCTGCTAAACAGCAGCGACGCTATGAGCAACTTTTTCATCGCCATCGTTATTATGCGTTCTTCCTAACAAACTCTCTTACAACCGAGAGAAATCATTGAAAAGTGCAAGCCCCATTAACAGCACCAGCAATATTGAGCCAATGCGATAACTAAAGTCTTGAACTCGCTCGGATACCGGCCCGCCTTTCAGCTTTTCAATCGCCAAAAACAGCAGATGTCCCCCGTCGAGAACGGGAAGCGGGAACAGGTTGATTATGCCGAGGTTCACGCTGATCAGCGCAAGGAACATCAGATAGTAAATCAACCCAAATTCCGCTGACATCCCAGCCCCCTGGGCGATAGAAATCGGCCCGCTGAGGTTGTTCAGTTTGACATCACCGGTTATCAATTTGCCCAGCATTCGGACCGTTAACGACATCAGCTGCCAGGTTTTATCCGTGGCTTCAGCGATGGCGGCAAACGGCCCGTACTGACGCACTGTCTTATATTCATCAGGCAGCGGGATGACCTTAGGTACGACCCCTGCAAACCCCTCCGCTTTGCCTTTGGTAGACTTCGTATCCGGCGTCAAGGTCACCGACAGGGGACTACCCTGCCGCTCGATGTCCAGAACTAATGCCCTACCCGGATTATCACGCACCAGATTAACAAACGTCATCCACTGCGTTAACGGTTGACCATCGACTTTAACGATCCTGTCGCCCGCTTGCAAACCCGCCTTCTGCGCCGCCGAGTCAGATTGTACTTCAGCCAGGACGGTATCAATCTGCGCGCTGCGAGGCTGAATGCCCAACGAGGCAACCGGATCTTGTTTATCCGGCTCAAACGCCCAGTGCTGCAGATCGAGGATTTTATCCTGACGTTGATTGGTCCCGAAAGGGGCGACCGTAACTATTGTTTGCCGATCGCCTATCTTCGCCACCAGCGCCATACGTACTGCATCCCAATCAGGCGTTTCGATGCCATCTATCGCTTTAAGTTCCGTTCCTTTTGCAATTTGTGCTTGCGCGGCGATCGAGTTGGGCGTTATGTCGCCAACGACCGGACGCACGCCTGGCACGCCGATAATAAACACCAGCCAGTAGGCAAAAATGGCAAAAAGGAAGTTCGCGATTGGCCCCGCGGCAATAACGGCGGCGCGCTGGCCGACGGTTTTGTTGTTAAACGCGGAGTGACGCATCTCTGGCGCCACGGGCTCAACGCGTTCGTCGAGCATTTTGACATAACCGCCCAGCGGAATAAGGGCGATAATAAATTCCGTTCCTTGCTTGTCAAAACGGCGCCACAGCGCTTTGCCAAAGCCGATTGAGAAACGCTCAACGCGGATACCGCAGCGGCGAGCAACCCAGAAATGGCCAAACTCATGGACGGTGATCAACACGCCCAGCGCAATAATAAAAGCAGCCAAATTCCAGAGAACGCTCAGCATAAAACCTTCCGTCAAATCGTCCTGAAAACCAACAAGAGTAGGCAAGCAAACACGGGCACCGCGGCCGTCAGGCTATCGATACGATCGAGGATACCGCCGTGTCCGGGAATCAGATTTCCGCTATCTTTAATGCCAGCTTCGCGTTTAAACATGCTTTCGGTCAGGTCGCCGAGTACCGAAGCCAGGGCCGCGACAATAGAACACACCAGCAGCACCATCGGCGTAACATTCAGATGGGCCCACCAGCCGTAAGCCCAGGAGATAACAGCTGCCGTTAACAGACCGCCGAAAAAACCCTGCCAGGTTTTACCCGGAGAAACCTTTGGCGCCAGCTTATGCTTACCGAACATTTTTCCGAACATGTAAGCGCCGGAATCCGCGCCCCAGACCAGAATCATCACGTACAGCAACCACAGCGCACCGCTATAATGGTCATCGGTATAATGCCAGGCCCGAAGCGCCAGCATGCCCCAAAAAAACGGCACGATGGTCAGGACGCCAAAAATCAGACGGAGCGTTTTTGAATTGCGCCAGAAAGCCGCTGAAGCGGGGTAAGTGAGCACTAAAAGCAGCGCGACGACCCACCAGCCTAATGATGCCCATAGCGCGCCCTCAACCAGCGGTTGATGAACGTCATAATGGTATTCCGGCATCAGGAATAGCATCAGCGCCAGCAGCAGACCGCAAAGCACTGACAGCCAGACTCTCTGGGTAGTTGAAGTGAAACCGCTAAATTGCCCCCACTCCCACGCGGCGAGCATACAGACGACTAGCGTAACGATGGCAAAACCCGCGGGCGGCAGTAAAAAAAGCGCCGCAATAACAACGGGTATTAAGACGAAAGCAGAAATCAGGCGATACTTCAGCAAAAGTGACCCCCATCAGGCATTGTTGCCGCCCGGCTCAGTGCCGCCGAAGCGACGCTCTCGATTAACAAAGGCATGGAGTGCACCTTCAAAGTCCTGTTCAGCGAAATCGGGCCAAAGAACATCCGTAAAGTAAAGTTCGGCATAGGCAATTTGCCAAATCAAAAAATTACTAATGCGATGCTCTCCCCCGGTCCTAATAACTAAATCTACGGGAGCCAGTTCATGCATGCAGACCTGCTGGCTCAGCATCTCTTCTGTGATTTGCTCGGGCTGAAGCACCCCGTCTTGCACCTGTTTGGCCAGATGACGAACGCCCTGGACGATATCCCAGCGACCGCCGTAGTTCG
Source organism: Klebsiella sp. RCJ4 (assembly GCF_009025755.1). NCBI lineage: Bacteria > Pseudomonadati > Pseudomonadota > Gammaproteobacteria > Enterobacterales > Enterobacteriaceae > Klebsiella > Klebsiella sp. RCJ4. The sequence continues at coordinate 205,133 of NZ_WCIN01000027.1, read as the reverse complement.
CCGCAATATTCAGGGTCAAACCGGTGTTGTTCTCAGTCAGCGCCTCCGCTTTGCGAATACGCTCCTGGAGACGCGCATTGAAGCGCGTGGTCTCGCCGATAATACGCAGACGCACATTATGCCGGTGCAGACTTTTCACTTCGCTATCCAGCGCCCAGACAAACAGCTCCATCAGCGCGCTGACTTCCTGCGCCGGGCGATTCCAGTTTTCACTGCTGAACGCGTATAACGTCAACGCTTCAATACCATTATTCGCCGCGAAAGAGACGGCGCGACGAACAGATTTAGCGCCGGCTTTATGGCCAAAGGCGCGGATCTTTCCTTGCCGTTTTGCCCAACGCCCGTTGCCATCCATAATAATGGCCACATGACGACAGCCATGCGCAGGCAACATTTCGCTGACAGTTTGATTAGCAGACAACATAACGCGTTTTAAGTCCATAATAAGGATTAGCTAAGCTACTAAACACGGGCCACCGGTCAGCGCTGGATACGCATTTTTATCCGGTGCCGGAGCTACGGCCAATCGCAGAGAACAACCAAAAGCTTTACGCAAAAAAGCCGTGTCTTGCCACGGCCACCGTAATCTTTCACACCAAAATGCAACGATCGGATGGCGCAGACTATATCACTGAAGCACAGCGCCCACAAATATCACAACGCGTATCAGAATTTGCGCCACGCCGTCAGGAGCTGACCTGCGCTTACCCGGGCCATCGCATCAATAGCCAGCACTTCATCAATACTTTGCGGCTCATTTAACGCCTGTTGATCCAGCACCGCCTGATTTATCGCCGCAATATCGGTAAAGCGAATATCCCCGTTCAGAAACGCCGCGACCGAAACTTCATTTGCCGCATTCAGCGCCGTGGTCGCCGCCTGACCGACATCAAAAGCCTCCATGGCCAGCTTCAGGCAGGGGTAACGGCCGTAATCCGGCGCCGAGAAGCTCAGAGTGCTCAACTGACAGAAATCCAGCGGTTTCACCCCAGAATTAAGGCGTTTTGGCCAGCCCATCGTGTGGGCAATCGGCGTACGCATATCCGGCTCGCCGAGCTGCGCCAGGACGCTGCCATCCTGATAACGTACCATCGAGTGAATCACCGATTGCGGATGGATCAGGACTTCCATCTGCTGCGCCGAGGCGTTGAACAGCCAGCGGGCTTCGATATACTCCAGCCCTTTGTTCATCATGGTGGCCGAATCGACAGATATTTTGCGCCCCATCGACCAGTTTGGATGCTTGCATGCCCGATCGGGGGTCATCGCCGCCAGTTCAGAAATCGCCGTTTCCCGGAAGGGACCGCCGGAGCCGGTGAGCAGAATCGACGCCACGCCGTTCTGGGTTAAATCAGCGTATCCCAGATTATGTTGAATTGTTTCCGGCATACTCTGAAAAATCGCATTATGCTCGCTATCAACCGGCAACAATCGTGCGCCGTACTGCTGCACGGCATCCATAAACAGACGGCCACAGGTCACCAGCGACTCTTTGTTCGCCAGCAGCACCGTTTTACCCGCACGAATGGCTGAGAGCGTCGGCACCAGGCCTGCTGCGCCGACAATCGCCGCCATCACCTGCTCGACCTCGTCCAGCGCCGCCACTTCTGCCGCCGCCTGCTGGCCGCTCATGACTTCCGTTCGGCAGCCCTGCTCGCGCAGTTGCGCACGCAGCAGCTCCGCGCTGTGCGCATCGTCCATTACCGCGTAACGAGGGGAGAATTCCAGACATTGTTCAACCATACGGTCGACATTTTTCCCGGCGACCAGCGCGGTGATAGAAAAGCTATCAGGATTATGGCGCACCACATCCAGCGTGCTGCAGCCGATAGAACCGGTCGAACCAAGAATGGTTAATTGCTTCATGAGGCGTCCAGAATAATGAAGACAGGATAAAAAGCAAAACGCCGCCAGCAAACCCTTATGCATCAATTATCGGTTGACAGAGCGGAGGCGCAAGGCCTTTGACATGGCGCCAAAGGCTACAAGGCCAGCTGTCTAAACGCAATCCCGAAAATTGAGCGTACGGTCTCCTGTACGGCGTTTCAGATTTTACGCAGGCCGATCGTCAGACCTGCGTGTCGGCAGAGAATCAGAACTGCATCAGTTCCGCTTCTTTATCCGCCAGCGCCGCATCAACTTTCTTGATAGCAGCATCAGTCATTTTCTGCACATCTTCCTGAGAGCGGCGATCGTCATCTTCGCTGATCTCTTTCTCTTTCAGCAGCGCTTTGACTTTGTCGTTGGCATCGCGACGGACGTTACGTACGGCAACGCGCGCCTGTTCAGCTTCGCCACGCACGATTTTGGTCAGATCTTTACGACGCTCTTCGGTCAGCGGCGGCAGCGGAACGCGGATATCGCTGCCCGCAGAGCTTGGGTTCAGACCGAGGTCGGAAGCCATAATCGCTTTTTCAACGGCCGGGCTCATGGAGCGATCGAAGACGTTGATCTTCAGCGTGCGCGAGTCTTCTACCGTTACGCTAGCCAGCTGACGCAGCGGGGTCGGCGTGCCGTAGTATTCCACGATAATGCCATCCAGCAGGCTGGGAGAAGCACGACCCGTGCGTATTTTGCTGATTTGGGTTTTGAACGCTTCAACGCATTTGTCCATGCGTACTTCAGCATCTTTTCTGATATCGCTAATCACGTTACGAATCCTTGAAAACTTGTCTCAGACAGACCAGACGGTCGCCCACTGCAAAAGTGAGCTAAGTATAGTCATGTTTATGCTCAGCGTCTTTCAGGCTACGGGTCAGCCGCAGCATTCCGTCCACAGAGCATGTTGAAAACCATCGGGTCAAAAACCCGAAAAAGTAAGGCCGAATATTACCCGTATTTGACGCTAACGGGAATTACTCAGTAATTAATGTGCCTTCTTTTTCACCCATCACCACGCGGCGCAGCGCGCCAGGCTTATTCATATTGAATACGCGAATCGGCAGTTTGTGGTCACGCGCCAGGGTAAAGGCCGCAAGATCCATCACTTTCAGCTCTTTATCCAGTACTTCGCTGTAGGTCAGTTGATCGTACATCGTTGCGGAAGGATCTTTGGCCGGGTCGGCGGTAAATACACCGTCGACTTTGGTGGCTTTCAGTACCACATCGGCTTCAATTTCAATGCCGCGCAGGCAGGCAGCGGAATCGGTGGTAAAGAATGGGTTGCCGGTACCCGCGGAAAGAATCACCACGCGGTTGTTACGCAGCAGGCTGATAGCTTCCGCCCAGCTGTAGTTATCGCACACGCCATTCAGCGGAATCGCTGACATCAGGCGGGCGTTCACATAGGCGCGATGAAGTGCATCACGCATTGCAAGGCCGTTCATGACCGTTGCCAGCATGCCCATGTGGTCGCCCACAACGCGGTTCATACCCGCTTTCGCCAGACCAGCACCACGGAAAAGGTTACCGCCACCAATCACTACGCCAACCTGAATACCCAGCTCAACCAGTTCTTTGATTTCCTGAGCCATGCGGTCAAGTATGCTCGCATCAATACCGAAGCCTTCTGAACCTTGCAGAGCTTCGCCACTTAACTTAAGCAGAATACGTTTGTAGACGGGTTTTGCATTGGTAGCCATGTTTCTTTCCTGAGACTGTCAACGAATGAGATGAATTAATTCTGGCGACATTGTACGTCGCTTTTCAGCGTGCCCACTATAGCGGTTGGCTGAATTTACACATTAGGCGCAAAAAGAAGCCGCCCTCAGGCGGCTCCTTTTGAAAATTAAGACTGCTTGGACATCGCAGCAACTTCTGCTGCAAAGTCAGTCTCAACTTTCTCAATGCCTTCGCCCACTTCAAAGCGGATGAAGCCAGTCACGTCAGCGTTGTGCTCTTTCAGCAGCTGAGCAACGGATTTGCTCGGGTCCATAACGAACGGCTGACCGGTCAGAGAAACTTCGCCGGTGAATTTCTTCATGCGGCCTTCAACCATTTTCTCTGCGATTTCTTTCGGCTTGCCAGACTGCATGGCGATGTCCAGCTGAACCTGGTACTCTTTTTCGACCACTTCAGCGGAAACGTCTTCCGGCTTAACGAATTCAGGCTTGCTTGCAGCGATGTGCATAGCCAGCTGTTTAACCAGCTCTTCGCTCGCGCCTTTAGCGGCAACCAGAACACCGATACGCGCGCCGTGCTGGTAAGAGCCCAGAACTTCGCCTTCCAGGGAAGAAACGCGACGGATGTTGATGTTCTCACCGATTTTAGCAACCAGCGCAACGCGTTCTTCTTCGAACTGTGCTTTCAGAACTTCAACGTCGGTGATTTTGCCTGCAACAGCTGCATCCAGAACTTTGTTTGCAAACGCCTGGAAGCCACCATCTTTAGCCACGAAGTCAGTCTGGCAGTTAACTTCCAGAATGATGCCGTAGGTGCCATCAATTTTAGTGATGATCACGCCGTCAGCGGCAACGTTGCCCGCTTTTTTCGCTGCTTTAATAGCACCGGATTTACGCATGTTTTCGATTGCCAGCTCGATGTCGCCGTTCGCTTCAGTCAGCGCTTTTTTGCAATCCATCATGCCTGCGCCAGTACGCTCGCGCAGCTCTTTTACCAGGGATGCGGTAATTTCAGCCATTCTTTATTCCTCGGGAGATGTGATCGGCCCGGTTCCAGGAACCAGACAGATTTGAAAGTGAAAAAGGGGCCGCTAAGAGGCCCCTATTTATACACGGTACTAAATAAGGGTATGCCTTATTATTCAGCTTCTACGAAGCTTTCTTCCGCCTGAGAAGCCAGATCCTGAGAACGGCCTTCACGAACGGTAGCAGCAACAGCGCTCAGGTACAGGCTAACTGCACGGATTGCGTCGTCGTTACCCGGGATAACGAAGTCAACGCCGTCCGGATCGGAGTTAGTATCAACGATAGCAAATACCGGAATACCCAGGTTGTTTGCTTCTTTGATTGCGATGTGCTCGTGGTCAGCGTCGATAACGAACAGCGCGTCCGGCAGGCCGCCCATGTCTTTGATACCGCCCAGGCTGTTTTCCAGCTTGTCCAGCTCACGAGTGCGCATCAGCGCTTCTTTCTTGGTCAGCTTGTCGAAAGTACCGTCCTGGGACTGAGTTTCCAGGTCTTTCAGACGTTTGATAGACTGACGAACGGTTTTCCAGTTAGTCAGCATACCGCCCAGCCAGCGATGGTTCACGAAGAACTGGTCGCAGCTGTTAGCAGCGTCTTTTACCGCTTCGCTTGCAGCGCGCTTAGTACCAACGAAAAGGATTTTGCCTTTGCGAGAAGAGATCTTGTTCAGTTCAGCCAGAGCTTCGTTGAACATCGGTACAGTTTTCTCAAGGTTGATGATGTGAACTTTGTTACGCGCGCCGAAGATGAAAGGCTTCATTTTCGGGTTCCAGTAACGGGTCTGGTGACCAAAGTGAACACCAGCCTTGAGCATGTCGCGCATGGAAACAGTTGCCATGTTTAAAACCTCTATAGATAAAAGTTGGGGTTATGCCTCCACGTATCCCATATTACCGACCCCAAAGGGCACCCCGGAATATGTGCCGATACGTGTGTGTTGTTACACAAAGTGAGATTTGTCGCTTCAGTCCATCTTGTGTATCTGAGAATGGAACAGAAGTCCGGCGCGCTTTATACCACAAAACAGGAGCAGACACCAACTGTTGTTGACGTCGCGTGCTGCTAATGATTCTCAATTTGGCAGCAGGACGCCCGGACTGTTAACATTGTTCAGACATAATCTATTATTGTCGAAAAAATCGACACTGCTGGACACAATCCATGGCTATTTCTATCAAGACATCTGAAGACATCGAAAAAATGCGCGTTGCCGGCCGCCTGGCCGCTGAAGTGCTGGAAATGATCGAACCCTACGTAAAACCGGGCGTCAGCACCGGCGAACTGGATCGCATCTGCAACGATTATATCGTTAACGAACAAAAAGCCGTATCCGCCTGCCTGGGCTACCACGGCTTCCCGAAATCCGTCTGCATCTCTATTAATGAAGTGGTGTGCCACGGGATCCCGGACGACGGCAAGCTGCTGAAAGATGGCGATATCGTCAACATTGACGTCACCGTCATTAAAGATGATTTCCACGGTGATACCTCGAAGATGTTTATCGTCGGTAAACCGACCATTCTGGGCGAGCGCCTGTGCCGCATTACCCAGGAAAGCCTCTATCTGGCCCTGAAAATGGTCAAACCGGGCGTTAATCTGCGCGCTATCGGCGCGGCTATCCAGAAATACGTCGAAGCCGAAGGTTTCTCCGTCGTGCGCGAGTACTGCGGCCACGGTATCGGCCGCGGTTTCCATGAAGAACCGCAGGTGCTGCATTACGACTCTCCGGAAACCAACGTGGTGCTCAAACCCGGCATGACCTTTACCATTGAGCCGATGGTCAACGCGGGTAAAAAAGAGATCCGCAGTATGAAAGACGGCTGGACGGTAAAAACCAAAGACCGGAGCTTGTCTGCGCAGTATGAGCATACTATTGTGGTGACAGACAGCGGCTGCGAAATACTGACGTTACGCAAGGATGACACCATCCCGGCGATAATCTCGCACAACGAATGATGAAAAGCCGGCGCCAGCCGGCTTTTTTATGACGGGCACCCTGTGGGCCGCCGCAAGCGACGTTAAAAATCGCTCCCGGCGATTTTTTATGACGGGCGTCCTGCCCGTCACCCTGTGGGCCGCCGCAAGCGACGTTAAAAATCGCTCCCGGCGATTTTTTATGGGTGATAGTTTTTTATTATGGTGGCGCGATGAGCAACTCTTTATCTGATACTGTCTCCCCTGCCCTGGCCGACCAGCCGGCGAATCCGGGCCGCTGGCCGCAGAGCGACTTCAACTGCGCGGCTATCAAGGCGCACATCGACGCTTTTCAGCGCTGGCTGGGCGAAGCGTTTGACCACGGCATCGCCGCAGAGAGATTGATTGAGGCGCGCACCGAATTTATCGATCAGCTGCTTCAGCGGCTATGGGTCGAGTACGGGTTCGGGTCGATGAACGACATCGCGCTGGTCGCCGTCGGCGGTTACGGCCGCGGCGAACTGCACCCGCTTTCCGATATCGATCTGCTTATCCTGAGCCGTAAAAAGCTGCCCGATGAGCAGGCGCAGAAGGTCGGCGAGCTGCTGACGCTGCTGTGGGATATCAAGCTGGAAGTCGGCCACAGCGTGCGCACCCTCGAAGAGTGCCTGCTGGAGGGGCTGTCGGACCTCAGCGTCGCCACTAACCTGATTGAATCGCGTCTGCTTATTGGCGACGTCGCGCTGTTCCTTGAACTGCAAAAACACATATTCAGCGACGGCTTCTGGCCATCGGAAAAGTTCTTTGCGGCAAAAGTCGAAGAGCAGAATGTACGCCATCAGCGCTATCACGGGACCAGCTATAACCTCGAGCCGGACGTGAAAAGCAGCCCCGGCGGCCTGCGCGATATTCACACCCTGCAGTGGATCGCGCGCCGCCATTTCGGTGCCACCTCGCTTGATGAAATGGTCGGCTTCGGTTTCCTGACCGAAGCCGAGCGCAACGAGCTTAACGAATGCCTGCATCAGCTGTGGCGCATTCGCTTTGCGCTGCATCTGGAGCTCAACCGCTACGATAATCGTCTGCTGTTCGACAGGCAGTTCAGCGTCGCCCGCCGCCTGCGTTACGAAGGCGAAAGCAACCAGCCGATCGAGCACATGATGAAGGATTTCTTTCGCGTCACCCGCCGGGTGAGCGAGCTGAACCAAATGCTGATCCAGCTGTTCGAAGAGGCGATTCTGGCGCTCACCGAAGATGAGAAGCCGCGGCCAATTGACGATGATTTTCAGCTGCGCGGCACGCTAATCGATCTGCGCGATGACTCGCTGTTCATCCGCGAACCGCAGGCGATTCTGCGCATGTTCTTTATGATGGTGCGTAACAGCAGCATTACCGGCATCTACTCCACCACGCTTCGCCATTTGCGCCACGCCCGTCGTCATCTGACGCAGCCGCTTTGCTATATTCCGGAAGCGCGGACCCTGTTCCTCAGCATGCTGCGCCATCAGGGCGCGGTCAGCCGGGGGCTGCTGCCGATGCACCGCCATAGCGTGCTGTGGGCCTATATGCCGCAATGGTCGCATATTGTCGGTCAGATGCAGTTTGACCTGTTTCACGCCTATACCGTTGATGAACACACGATCCGCGTGCTGCTTAAGCTTGAGAGCTTCGCCAAAGAAGAGACCCGCAGCCGGCATCCGCTGTGCGTTGAACTGTGGCCGCGCCTGACGCATCCGGAGCTGATCCTTATCGCCGCCCTCTTCCACGATATCGCGAAAGGGCGCGGCGGCGACCATTCGATTCTCGGCGCGCAGGACGTGCTGAAATTCGCCGAGCTTCACGGTCTTAACTCGCGCGAAACCCAGCTGGTGGCGTGGCTGGTGCGTCATCATCTGCTGATGTCGGTCACCGCCCAGCGTCGCGATATTCAGGATCCGGAAGTGATCAAGCAGTTTGCCGAAGAGGTGCAAACGGAGAACCGTCTGCACTACCTGGTCTGCCTGACCGTCGCCGATATCTGCGCCACCAACGAAAACCTGTGGAACAGCTGGAAGCAGAGCCTGCTGCGTGAGCTCTATTTCGCCACCGAAAAACAGCTGCGCCGGGGGATGCAAAACACGCCGGATATGCGCGAGCGGGTGCGTCACCACCAGCTACAGGCGCTGGCGCTGCTGCGGATGGAAAATATTAATGAACAGGCGCTGCACCAAATCTGGAACCGCTGCCGCGCCAACTACTTTGTGCGCCATACGCCAAACCAGCTCGCCTGGCACGCGCGTAATCTGCTGCAGCACGATCTCAGCAAACCGATGATCCTGCTCAGTTCCCACGCCTCGCGCGGGGGCACCGAGATCTTCATCTGGAGTCCGGATCGTCCTTACCTCTTCGCCGCCGTTTGCGGCGAGCTGGATCGACGTAATCTAAGCGTTCACGATGCGCAGATCTTCACCACCCGCGATGGCATGGCGATGGATACCTTTATTGTTCTTGAGCCGGACGGCAGCCCGCTTTCCGCCGACAGGCACGAAATGATCCGCGTGGGCCTGGAACAGACCATCAGCCAGCGCAGCTGGCAGCCCCCGGCGCCCCGTCGTCAGGCGGCGAAGCTGAGGCATTTTTCCGTGCCGACGGAGGTGAATTTCCTGCCGACGCATACCGACCGGAAATCCTTTCTTGAGCTGATTGCTCTCGACCAGCCGGGTCTGTTAGCGCGCGTCGGCCAGGTATTTGCCGACCTCGGAATTTCGCTCCACGGCGCGCGAATTACGACAATTGGTGAGCGAGTAGAAGATTTATTTATAATCGCCACCGCAGACCGGCGCGCCCTTAATAATGAGCTACAGCAAGAAGTGCAACAACGGTTGACAGAGGCCCTCAATCCAAACGATAAAGGGTAACGTATTTTTTTAAGTAAATGGAAAGAGTAAACAATGCAGCAATTACAGAACGTTATTGAGTCCGCTTTTGAGCGTCGCGCCGACATCACGCCGGCAAACGTGGATACCGTAACCCGCGAAGCGGTTAACCAGGTGATTTCTCTGCTTGATTCCGGCGCGCTGCGTGTCGCTGAAAAAGTTGACGGCCAGTGGGTCACCCATCAGTGGCTGAAGAAAGCGGTTCTGCTCTCTTTCCGTATTAACGATAACCAGGTTATCGATGGTGCGGAAAGCCGCTACTTCGATAAAGTCCCAATGAAGTTCGCGGATTATGATGAAGCGCGTTTCCAGAAAGAAGGTTTCCGCGTCGTTCCGCCGGCGGCGGTTCGTCAGGGAGCGTATATCGCTCGCAACACGGTTCTGATGCCGTCCTATGTGAACATCGGCGCCTACGTTGACGAAGGTTCGATGGTTGATACTTGGGCGACAGTGGGTTCCTGCGCGCAGATCGGCAAAAACGTCCACCTGTCCGGCGGCGTTGGCATCGGTGGCGTACTGGAGCCGCTGCAGGCTAACCCGACCATTATCGAAGATAACTGCTTTATTGGCGCGCGTTCGGAAGTCGTTGAAGGCGTCATCGTCGAAGAGGGTTCCGTTATCTCCATGGGCGTCTACCTCGGCCAGAGCACCAAAATCTACGACCGCGAAACCGGTGAAGTATTCTACGGCCGCGTTCCGGCGGGATCCGTCGTTGTCTCCGGCAACCTGCCGTCAAAAGATGGCAAGTACAGCCTGTACTGCGCGGTTATCGTCAAAAAAGTCGATGCCAAAACCCGCGGCAAGGTTGGAATCAACGAACTTCTGCGTACCATCGACTAAGCAGCATGAAAAGCGGGAGGCATCCCGCTTTTTTTATATATTGAGCTGGCGAAGATGGATTTTTTCGTTAATTATTCAAAGATTACGATGATATCAAAGGTACCGTTATGTACGATAATCTGAAAAGTCTTGGTATTACCAATCCTGATGAAATCGATCGCTATAGCCTGCGGCAGGAAGCCAACAACGACATTCTGAAAATCTACTTTCAGAAGGATAAAGGCGAGTTCTTCGCCAAGAGCGTCAAGTTCAAATATCCGCGTCAGCGCAAAACCGTGGTCGCCGACGGCGTGGGCCAGGGATATAAAGAAGTCCAGGAGATTAGCCCTAACCTACGCTATATCATCGACGAGCTGGATCAAATCTGTCAGCGCGATCGCACCGAAATCGATCTGAAACGTAAGATCCTCGACGATCTGCGTCACCTCGAAAGCGTGGTGACGAATAAGATCAGCGAAATCGAATCCGATCTGGAAAAACTGACCCGCAATAAGTAAGCCTGATACGGGCCAGGTACTGGCCCTGTTTCCCTCTGCCTCACCCTCTTTTTTCTCACTCATCCCCCACCGGCAGCATCAGCGAATATCAGCTATTCCTCTCTGATATCATTTCATCTCATATCCCTATCTACATGAATGACATAATAAAATAAGTCGCTGTATGTTCAATTTCCACCTGAAAGGAGATCATACGATGACACAGGAAATTGAACAAAAATTTTATACCCTACAATCTGCGCCCTGGCTGGATAAGGCCGGCTTTGAAAAAGGACGGCTGCACGATCGCCAGCCGCTGGGCTTTATTCTGCCCGCCAATACGCCGCTGCACATTCGCCAACCGGATATCAGCAACGGCAACTCGATTCTGCGCCTGCTTTGCAATGATACCGCGCTAGAGAGCACCTGCACGATCGCCACCGGCTGGAAAACGGTCTGCGCAACGGTCGACACCGTTCCTTTTGTCGATACGCTGTTTACCGACCAGCCCTGTGAATTTACCGTCATCTACCAGCAGCCTGCCGCAACTAAACCGCTGCCGACCTGGAAAGCGGGCCAATCTGAGGATGAATTTTTCCTCAGCTGGGAGAAAAATCAATCCGCACTCGCGCTGCTTGATTTAGATGTGATTACCCTGCTGCTGCCCTATGCCGACCGCGATAATGCGATGAAAGCGGGCTTACCGGCACTGCACCGTTTTTATACCCACCTTTTCAAATGCTATAACGACTTGGCTGGACTAAGCGATAATCCTGACGCACCGTGGAACCAGGATGTCGCCAACCGCTACTTTGTGCGGGCAGATAAACATGGCTTCGGCGCAGCCTATTATTTCACCAGGTGGTGCGCTCATACATCATCAACGTTAGGTGAAGGCTGGCTGGATAACGTTGCGACGCAATGGGTTATTCTCCATGAAATTGCGCACGGGTATCAGGGTAAGTTTATGCAGTCGACCACTCTGCCCGTCAACGAAGTGTGGAACAATATTTACGCCGCTTTTTACCAGCAGCTCACCCTGAGTCAGGATAATCATCTTTATGTTGATGGCTGGCTCTATAACTATGGTCAGCAGGCCGTGCAGGAACTCCAGCTGATGACCTATATTCGAGACCAGGTTTCGGTCACCAGCTGGGGCCTGCGTCCGCGCCTGCAATTCCTGATGCTGATGTTGCTAAAAGCAGGAACCAAAGCCTTCCGCAGCTTCAACCAGAACTATCGCGAACTGGCCAACGGCGATAGCTTCCGGCCGTCCGATCATCAGCTTGTCGATATGCTGGCTACCGCTATCGCCACCGCCGCAGGGTATGATGTGACCCCATTTATCGAGCTATGCGGCTTAACGCTGGAAATTACCACTAAGGGAGATATCGCCGCGCTGGCGGCAAAACCGCTCTATCCGCTGTATCTTTTCCTTCCGCAAAGCGAATGGGATAGCGCGCGGCGGCAGCTGGGGCTGGACTCCTTCGTGTGGCTGGTGGATAACAGCGAACTGGCGGCATTAGGCAAAACGGGGACGCTATCCCTGACGTTCAATATCGACCAGCTGGAACAAATTTACGGGCGAACGCTGACGATTAAAGATAATTGTGGCACGCATTATTCACTGATCGTTAATGATGACACGTTGATCCTGAATGACATACCAATCGGCATTTACCAGATCGATCTTCCGAAAGGTCGTTCACAAAAATATCGTCCGGATATCAGCTATCTCGTCGTAAAAGAAGGGACAAATGCGGCTACCATCAACTACACCCGACAACGCGATTCCCGCGGGCGTAACGTAACGATGAGCTTTTTAGGTATTGGCGACACGCCGTTTGCATATCTGGATATCGATTACGAAAATCAGCAGCTTACGCTGAATATTACCAGCGCCACGCCGCACAACAACTACCCTGACGCGCTCTATGCCGGCGTATGCGTACTTTCCGCCAGCGGCGAAAAAGTATTCGAGCGCAATATGAACGGAACGAACTGCGCCACCGGTAAGGAGGTTATTCCCTTCGGTCCTCACTATCACTTATATATTACTCACGTCGAGCCGGGGCGGCTGAAAACCTCTCCGGAGTATTTAACGCTGGTAGCGGGTGAGAAATGCCAGCTAATGCGTATTGATGAGAGTGGGCTTTACAACTTTATTCTCAACAATAATCCGGCAGAGGATTTACTGGCTATTTTCGAGCATGACGCGCAGGCAATGCGTAAGCAGCCCTCGCTATTAGCGCAGGAAGAGAGCGTATGTAAAAACGATCTCTGGCTGATGCTCCCCCATATTGAAGAGCCTCAGCGCAGCAGGCTGCTTAAAGAGTATGCCGACGTCCTGCCTCAGGATAATAGCGAACCGGGCGAACTGACGGGCAAAAGCGTTACCCTCAATCTCAGAGGGCAAGGCAATAAAGATTTTTGCCAGATCGTTATCGATAATCAGCAGCACGCCATGACGGTCGCCACGCGTACCGGCGCGCCGCACCCGTATTATGTTTCCCATACCTATGCCAGCATTACGGTAACCGGAGCGGACGAAACGGTGGTTTATCACCGCAGCTATGCCGGAGCGACCAACAACCTGGCAAACAGCGAAACTCTCGCGCTCGCTGAAAACATGATCATTGAGGTTTTCCATGATGAGCCATTCCGCTCCAGCGCCAGCAATGATACGACGCATCGCGCCATTACGCTGAAGCAACGCAACCGCTGGCGGGTAGTGAAGGATGGGCTGGAGGCCTGTTCGCTGGTGCCAGATCCGGAGGATAAAGAAACCACGGATGCTCAGGACGAGGCAACAGAGCTGTATGGCGATCTCTTCTCCTGGCAGCTACTTGGCAATGATAATATTCGTTTTGCGACGATGGAGATGGATATTGGCCGCGGCGCGCTCACCTTTACCGCCAGCCCCGTGGTGCCGAATAAGCACTTTACGACGGCCTATGCCGCGGTGAATATCTACAATACGCGCGGCTCGGTGGTTTATCGCCAGTCCATTAAAGGTTCAGCGCAGCTTGGCGACTATATTGATACGGCAATACTTGATGAAGGCTATATCATCGAAGTCTTCCATGCCGAAGCCGGCGATCGCTCCGTCATTATCAACCCGCAAAACGGTAACGCCTGGCCACAGCCTCATACCGTCTCCTGGCAAGTCACGGCCAGCGGGCTGCAGCGCCTGTAATTCCCGTCCCCACTCCCGCCTGCGGCGGGAGTGTTTTTAGCGCTGCTCATCGAGCTGTAGCGCAATATACAGCAGCAGACGATCGTCAAAATTACCCAAATCCAGCCCCGTCAGCTCAGAGATGCGGTTTAAACGGTATTCCAGCGTATTGCGGTGGATAAACAGTGCTTTCGACGTCGCCAGCGGCTGCACGTTATGACGAAACCAGGCCTGTAAGGTGCGACGCAGCAGGCCGTTGTTATCCATCGCCTTCAGGCGAACCAGCGGGCGCGCCAGCTCATTGGCCTGCCAGCCGCCGCGCAGGCTATCCAGCAGTACCGGCAGCATCAAATCCTGGTAAAAATAGCTACGGCTCTCCGGCATCCGCTGTTTACCGACCATCATGGTGGTTCTGGCGGTGCGATACGAGCGAGCAATGCTGCCCGGCCCGGTAAAAAAGTTTCCCAGCGCCACGCGAAAACGCAGCTGACCGTTCTCTTTCATCCTGCTAATGAGCTGCTCGACCCGTTTGCAGTGATCTTCCGCATCCCAGCGGCCAAAGGCGTTCAGCGCGGGCTTCAGTACCACCATTTCGGTCAGCGAGACAATGGCCACCAGATTATTACGGTCCGGCGTGGTCAACGCGGTCTGGAGCTGCTGCAGCTCCGCCATCGCGCTGTCTACGCCCAGCTGGCCGCTATCCACTTCAATCATCGCCACCACGCGCGGTTGGTTGAGATCGATCCCCAGACGCTGGGCCCACTCGGTCAGCGCCGGGGTGTTCTCTTCCGCCTGAATCAGGTTCATCACCAGCTCTTCGCGCAGACGGCTATCCTGAGCCAGGAGATGCATCAGCCGCGATTGTTCCAGCATCATCTCGGCGGTCATACACACCAGTTCACCGTATTTACGCAGCGACTCCGGTTCGCCGGTCAGGCCGATAACGCCAACGATCTCCCCTTCCAGACGCAGCGGCAGGTTGATCCCCTGGCGCACGCCGTGCAGATGTCGGGCAACGGCATCATCAATATCGACAACGCGCCCCTGGGAAAGCACTAATAGCGCGCCTTCGTGCAATTCACCAATTCGCTCGCGGTCTCCGCTACCGATAATGCGCCCGCGGGCATCCATTACGTTAATATTGGTATCAATGATGCGCATCGTACGCGCCACGATATCCTGAGCCATTTTGGTATCAAGATGCCAGCCAGCCATGTAACCCTCCCGTGAGCAGGCTACCAGCATAAAAGAGTTGGCAACACGCCGCATTGTGCATTTGCACAAAGCCGGGCTAAGAAATATGGAGTTGTGGAAGATATCACAGAACGAAAAATGGAAGGGGCGGCAGAAATAAAAAAGCCCCTCTCCTCCGCAAGGAGAAAAGGGGCTTTGCGAACCGTCAGGGATTACTGCATCAGCAGATAAATTGACGTATCGCCGCGCTGGATATTCAGCGCCAGAACCGACGGTTTGGCATCAAAAATTTTGCGCAGGTCGGCAATATTTTTCACCGGCTGCTGGTTCGCGCCAACGATAATATCGCCTTTCTTCAGGCCAATCTGCGCCGCCGGCGTTCCCGCTTTCACGTTACTCACCACGACGCCTTTATCCTGACCTTTGTTGCTCATTTCCGCACCTTCAATACCGTTGAAGATGGTGCTGGAGTCAACCTGGTTCTGATTGCTCTGCTGCAGCTCAACGGTCACCGTCACCGGCTTGCCGTCACGCAGCAGGCCAAGCTCGACTTTGCTGCCGATCGGCATGGTACCCACCTGGGCACGCAGCGCGGCAAAGCTGCTGATCGATTTACCGTTCAGCGTGGTAATCACGTCGCCGGCTTTAATCCCCGCCTTAGCGGCCGCCGAGTTCGGCATCACCTGGCTGACGAACGCGCCGCGCTGAGCGTCAACTTTCATCGCTTTCGCCAGTTCGGAATTCAGCTCGGTCCCCATGATGCCCAGCTCACCGCGCTTAACCTGGCCAAATTTGACCATCTGATCGGTCAGGTTTTTCACCATGTTGCTCGGAATAGCGAAGCCGATACCAATGTTGCCGCCGTCCGGCGCCAGAATCGCGGTGTTGATACCGATCAGCTCGCCGTTCAGGTTAACCAGCGCGCCGCCGGAGTTACCGCGGTTGATCGCCGCATCGGTCTGGATAAAGTTTTCATAGTTTTCAACGTTCAGGCCGCTACGGCCCAAGGCGGAAACGATCCCCGAGGTCACGGTTTCGCCCAGGCCAAACGGGTTACCGATCGCCACGGTGTAATCGCCGACGCGCAGGGCGTCAGAGTCCGCCAGCTTAATCGCGCTCAGGTTTTTCGGATCCTGGATTTGAATCAGCGCAATATCAGAACGCGGGTCTTTGCCGACCACTTTCGCGTCGAACTTGCGGCCATCGCTGAGCTGAACTTTGATAGTAGTCGCGTTATCCACGACGTGGTTGTTAGTCACGACATAGCCTTTAGCGGCATCAATAATCACCCCGGAACCGAGGGCCATAAATTTCTGCTGCTGGCCGCCGTCGCTACCCGGCGCGCCGCCCTGCCCGCCGCCCTGACAGAACGGAGAGCTCTGGAACGGAGAACCATCCTGACAGAACGGCGAATTGTCGCCAAAGAACTGCTGGAAGTTACGCGGCATCCGCGGCGTATTAACGGTGGTGCTCCCCTCAACGTTAATGCTCACGACCGACGGCATCACTTTTTCCAGCATCGGCGCCAGGCTTGGCATCTGCTGCGCATTAGTCGCCGAAGAAGCTGTTTCCGCCGCGCTCGCAGAGAGAGGGGACAACGCCAGACCTAAACTCAGAGCCAGGGCACTCATTGCTAACGTGGTTTTTTTCATAGGTTTCAATCTCAATTTCAGATAACGAATAGTTGCTGTGTTGGTGACTATCAGAGTCATTTTATAGCGCGAAGTTCCGGAATGAAGTTTTGGTAAAAGTAAAAATTTATTGTCCGTCTTTACAAAACTCACCCTTATTCTACGGCCATCAATCGTCGATATTCATCCCATGCATACAAGTCGGTCATTCCGCTGATATAGTCCTGAATGAGACGACAGCGATAATAATATTCCATCACTGGAAACTCCGGATTATTGCGCGAAATCTTATTTACGGCTTCTATGTAAGCTAACCGATGACGAGTTGAAAGTTTCTGAAAAAGACGTGATGCAATCGGTAAACTTCGCACCCGCTCTTTTTCCACCAGCAAACTAAACTCATCCAGCGATAATTTTAACAGCGGCTGGTATATATCTAACAGACCGCTGATCACGCGATAGCCCTGCAGCTCCAGCTGCTCGACATCAGGATGGCTAAACACATGTTTTACCGCAACATTTTTGTATAGTTCAAGCAGCTGACTGCAATCGCTATCGTCCTCAAGCAGCGCGTGATTAAAATCGCCGCTAAAAATCTTCGCCAGGTTATCAATAAACCGCCGCGCCGCGTACGGTACCAGTCTATTGAGCGTATTAACCCGTAAATACATAAAAAACTGATCTTCAGTACTCCGGCTCAGAGAATTCGCACGCGATTTCTCCCAGGCGTTTTCGACAACCTGATTAAACAAGGAGCCTTTTTCGTGAACGCCCCAGGCTTCATAGAGATGCTGATAAAGCTGCTCTACGCTGAAGATGCGTTTTTCTACCGCATCTTCAAGGTCGGCGACGCAATATGAGATATCATCCGCGGCTTCCATAATCCACGTTAATGGGAAGCGATTGTAAGGAGCCAGATCCAGTTCTTTACGCAACCTCGCAACATAGCCCTCTTCGGCTAAATAATAACCAGGTTTTTTCATTAAATAATTGTGGCTGGCCGGCGCTTCCCCGCGCCACCATGCCGGACGTGTATATTTTAGAATACAGCCCACCTGCGCCCAGGTGAGATTCATGCGCATCAGCGTATGCACTAAGCGAATACCCTGCGCATTGCCTTCAAACCAGCATAAGTCCTGGCGAACCTTACGCCGCAGCTCATTCAGCTGGCTATCGCCTTCCTGCAGGCGCAGCGCCGCGACCACGCAGCGATCGTCGGTTAACGGCTGGCTGGCCGCATCGCCGGGGAAAAGCCGCTGGCTGAACCAATCATTAATTGCCGCCTCGCCAAAATGGCCAAATGGCGGATTGCCGATATCGTGCATCAGGCAGGCCATTTCAACAATGCTCTCGAACGGCCCGGTAAGCTCATCCAGCCCGTAGCTTTCCAGCAGCTTCTGCTCTTTCAGACGACTCAGCACCTCTTTGGCGATGTAGCGGCCCACCTGCTGAACTTCCAGAGAGTGGGTCAGCCGCGTACGCACCGCGGCATTGCGCTCCAGCGGGAAAACCTGGGTTTTTTGCTGCAGCCGGCGGATCGCCGGCGAGTTGATGATGCGTCCGCGATCGCTTTCGAAAATTCGCAGGATTTCACGCTCCGTCTCAACGCCCTGCGGTGAACGGTAGCGGCGACGCCAGTTAATCTTGTTGCGAAAATCGATCTTAGCCATGATCTCCCCCGAGCGAGCAATAACGTTTCCTTCTAAGCGCATGATAGACTATGCCGCTAAAACCCACACATCGCGAGTAAATCTATGAAAATCGGTATTATTGGCGCAATGGAAGAAGAAGTTACCCTTCTGCGCGACAAAATCGACAACCGCCAGACCATCACTATCGGCGGCAGCGAAATCTACACCGGCCAGCTGCAGGGCGTTGATGTCGCTTTGTTGAAATCGGGCATTGGCAAAGTCGCCGCCGCCATGGGCGCCACTCTGCTGATGGAGCACTGCAAGCCAGATGTGATTATTAACACCGGTTCTGCGGGCGGCCTCGCGTCGACCCTGAAGGTTGGCGATATCGTCGTCTCCGACGAAACGCGCTATCACGACGCGGACGTCACCGCGTTTGGCTATGAGTATGGCCAGCTACCGGGCTGCCCTGCCGGTTTCAAAGCCGATGATAAGCTGATTGCCGCCGCAGAGACCTGCATCAGCGCGCTGAATCTTAACGCGGTTCGCGGACTCATTGTCAGCGGCGATGCATTCATCAACGGTTCCATTGGTCTCGCCAAAATCCGCCACAACTTCCCGCAGGCCGTCGCGGTAGAAATGGAAGCCACCGCCATCGCGCACGTCTGCCACAACTATGGCGTACCGTTTGTTGTCGTTCGCGCCATCTCCGATGTTGCCGATCAGCAGTCGCATCTGAGCTTCGACGAGTTTCTCGCCGTTGCCGCGAAGCAATCCACCCTGATGGTGGAAAACCTGGTGCAGCACCTGGCTCGTGGCTAAGTCGCTCAACGCGGCGCTTGCCGTCCTGATGCTGCTTGCCCCGGCGTGGCTTTTCGCCGCGCCGCGGGTGATTACGCTCTCTCCCGCCAATACTGAACTGGCGTTTGCCGCCGGTATTACGCCGGTTGGCGTCAGCAGCTATTCCGATTATCCCCCGGAAGCCGCAAAGATAGAGCAGGTCTCCAGCTGGCAGGGGATGAATCTGGAACGCATCGTCGCCCTTAAGCCCGACCTGGTGCTGGCGTGGCGCGGCGGTAACGCTGAACGCCAGGTGAATCAGCTAAGCTCGCTCGGGATAAAAGTCATCTGGGTCGAAACATCGACTATCGAAGAGATTATCGCAACGCTTCGCCAGCTGGCGCAGTGGAGCCCGCAGCCGGAAAAGGCGCGGCAGGCGGCGCAGAAAATGCAGGACGCCTACCAGGCCTTAAAAACCCGCTACGCGAGCGGGCCGAAAAAACGCGTTTTTTTACAGTTCGGCGCCAACCCTCTCTTTACCACCAGCAAAGGCTCGATTCAGGATCAGGTTCTGACGCTGTGTGGGGGAGAAAACATTTTTGCCGCCAGCCGGGTTCCCTGGCCGCAGGTGAGCCGTGAACAGGTGCTGGCAAGGCAGCCGCAGGCCATTGTCATCGCCGGCGACCCCAGTCAACTTCCCGCCGTTGAGCGCTATTGGCAGAATCAGCTAAAAATTTCTTTTATTGCGCTACATGGCGACTGGTTTGAACGCGCGAGCCCACGTATTATTCTCGCCGCAAAACAACTCTGTACTGCGCTCGAGCAGATAAAATAATCACCTGCTAATCCAGGTGCAAAAAGGCTATCCCACCAGGCGCAATTGTTGCAGCCAGTTTGGACACGGGCAGCGCGGAACACCCGGAGCGTACATGTGGTACGTGAGGACTGTGAGCACTGCCCGGGGCCAAACTGGCAAATAAAATAACCTAATGGGATAGACTCTAAGTGGGAACTGACGATGCTTGTCTATTGGCTGGATATTATTGGCACCGCCGTGTTTGCCATCTCCGGCGTTCTGCTGGCTGGAAAGCTGCGCATGGACCCTTTCGGCGTGCTGGTATTAGGCGTGGTGACCGCGGTAGGCGGTGGCACCATTCGCGATATGGCCCTTGCTAACGGCCCGGTATTTTGGGTTAAAGACCCTACCGATCTGGTGGTGGCGATGGTCACCAGCATGTTCACTATCCTGCTGGTACGCCAGCCGCGCCGGTTACCCAAATGGGTGCTTCCGGTGCTGGACGCCGTCGGTCTGGCGGTATTTGTCGGTATTGGCGTTAACAAAGCCTTTCTTGCCCATAGCGGACCGCTGGTGGCCGTCTGCATGGGCGTCGTCACCGGCGTCGGCGGGGGGATCATCCGCGACGTGCTGGCGCGTGAAATCCCGATGATTCTGCGTACGGAAATCTACGCGACGGCCTGCATCGTTGGCGGCATCGTGCATGCGACGGCGTACTACACCTTTCAGGTTCCGTTAGAAAACGCGGCGATGATAGGTATGGTGGTCACGCTGGTCATCAGGCTGGCGGCCATCCGCTGGCACCTGAAGCTGCCAACGTTCGCGCTTGATGAGAATGGACGGTAATAAAAGCAAAACGGTAACCTTAACGTTACCGTTTTTAGCGTTTGCGCCCTCTCGCTGTATGAGAGGGCGGGGGAGAAGAGGCTCCCGGGCGCACTATCTTTAGACGCTGAACGAGGAGCCGCAGCCGCAGGTGCTTTTCGCATTCGGGTTGGTCACGATAAAACGCGAGCCTTCCAGACCTTCGGTATAATCGACGGCGCCGCCGACCAGATACTGCAGGCTCATTGGGTCAACCACCAGGCCGACGCCCTGCTTCTCGATAGTCATATCGCCTTCGTTAACCTGATCGTCGAAGGTAAAGCCGTACTGGAAACCGCTGCAGCCACCACCGGTGATGTACACGCGCAGTTTCAGGTTCGGATTGTCTTCATCCGCAATCAGGTCTTTTACTTTAATCGCCGCGGCTTCGGTAAACTCCAGCGGCAACGCTACGTCATCACTCATTTTATGCTCCCATTGATACTTCTGACCGGTTAAAGAATAACCCGACCTTTTGAGCCATTATCCAATACCCGAGTAAATCGTTCAAGTATTCTCCCCGCCGACCGGCTGCGCCTTTGCTTCCTGTTCCGCCTTTTGTTTTGCAAGGGTGCGCTGCAGAATAGTCGAGTATAAAGGCTTACCGCCGAGGAATTGTGCCAATAGTGTTGCGCCGAGACAGGTAATAATCATTGGCAAAATGAGCTGATAGTTATCGGTCATCTCCAGCACCAGCACGATGCCGGTCAACGGCGCGCGAACCGAGGCGGCTAGCAGCGCCCCCATCCCGGCGATGGCAAAGGTGCCGGCATCCAGATGATAGGCCGGAAACAGCGGCGTCGCCGCCATGCCAAACGCCGTGCCCAGCAGCGTCCCCAGCGCCAGCATCGGCGCAAAGATACCGCCAGGCGCGCCGGAAGAGAAGCAAAGCAGCGTGGTAATCACCCGCGCGATAAAAATAAACAGCAGCAGGCCGACGGAAAAATTGCCCGCCGCGGCGATGGGAATCAGGTTAAACCCGCCGCCGGACGCCGCCGGCTGAATCAGACCCAGCACGCCGCAGCTTCCGCCGATCAGGCCGCCAATCAGCACCCATTTTTTAATGTTGCCGCCGTGGAGCCGCTGGAACATATCCTGGGTGCGCAGCACCAGCGTATTAAACAGCGGGCCAACACAGCCAAAAATCATCCCGAGGATCAAATACAGCCACAGGGTGTTGACCGGCGCATTGCTGAGCTTACCGACCTCGATAACCGCTTTATCGCCGTTGAAGATACGGAAGACGATGGTGGCCATAATGACGCCGGTAAACACGGCTTTAATGGAGATCAGGTTGTAGCGAAACTGCGGGCGCATCTCTTCAATAATAAACAGAATCCCGGCCAGCGGCGCGTTAAAGGCGGCGGAGAGCCCCGCCGCGGCGCCGGTCGCCAGCAGCGTATGGCGCGCTTCCGGACTGCGCATGCGAAAAACGTCCACCACCATGCGCCCAAGATTGCCCCCAAGCTGCACCATCGGCCCTTCGCGCCCCAGCACCATGCCCGCACCCAGCGTCCCCATGCCGCCGATAAACTTCACCGGCAGTACGCGCCACCAGCGAACGGGACGCAGCTCCTCCAGCGCGCCTTCAATTTCCGGGATCCCGGATCCGCCCGCTTCCGGCGCAAAACGACGGACGAGAAAATAGCCCACCATCGCCAGCAAAGCGGAGAGGATAAAGGCCAGCGGCCAGACCAGAAACCAGTGGTCCGCCACCTCTACCAGCGCGCCTATGCGCAGGTTCTGCACCCAGTTGACGCTTTTTTCAAACGCGACGCCGATCAGCCCCGCCAGCGTGCCGACAACGGCCGCCATTAATAACACCGCCAGCGGCGTTTTATCACGCTGAATCAACCGACGCACGGCATCGCTGCGGCGAACGCGTACGAACTGATGTGCTGAAGAAGAGGGGTTTTCTGCTTTCATGCCATTATCAATAATAAGTAATACAAATAGAAAGAAGGTCATTCTAGCCAACCGGACAGGCTCCGTCGTCAAAAAAATGCGCCGTGACCCCATTGTTTCAATTGGGCAAAACTTTCATAACCTTCCTGGAATAACTTAGAATAGTCGACAAAACATTTTTCACGAACCAGGACCCTGGCAATGAGCAAATCTGAAAATCTGTATAACGCTGCGCGTGAACTTATTCCCGGCGGCGTGAACTCTCCGGTACGTGCGTTCACCGGCGTCGGCGGTACGCCGCTGTTTATCGAGCGCGCCGACGGCGCTTACCTTTACGACGTTGATGGTAAAGCATATATCGATTATGTCGGCTCCTGGGGCCCAATGGTGCTGGGTCATAACCATCCGGCCATCCGCAACGCGGTCATTGAAGCCGCCGAACGCGGCCTGAGCTTTGGCGCGCCGACGGAGATGGAAGTTAAAATGGCGGCGCTGGTCACCGAGCTGGTCCCGACCATGGATATGGTCCGCATGGTGAACTCCGGTACCGAAGCCACCATGAGCGCCATTCGCCTGGCCCGCGGCTTCACCGGCCGTGACAAAATTATCAAGTTCGAAGGCTGCTACCACGGCCACGCCGACTGCCTGCTGGTAAAAGCCGGCTCAGGCGCGCTGACGCTCGGCCAGCCGAACTCGCCGGGCGTGCCGGCGGATTTCGCCAAACACACCCTGACTTGCACCTATAACGATCTGTCCTCGGTTCGCGCCGCGTTCGAACAGTATCCGCAGAATATCGCCTGCATCATCGTTGAGCCGGTAGCCGGTAATATGAACTGCATCCCGCCGCAGCCGGAGTTTCTGCCGGGCCTGCGCGCGCTGTGCGACGAGTTCGGCGCGCTGCTGATTATTGATGAAGTCATGACCGGCTTCCGCGTGGCGCTGGCCGGCGCGCAGGATTACTACGGCGTTGTGCCGGATCTGACCTGCCTTGGCAAAATCATCGGCGGCGGTATGCCGGTTGGCGCATTCGGCGGTCGTCGTGAGGTGATGGATGCCCTGGCGCCGACCGGCCCGGTTTATCAGGCAGGCACCCTCTCCGGCAACCCCATCGCGATGGCGGCAGGTTTCGCTTGCCTGACCGAAGTGGCGCAGCCCGGCGTGCACGAGACGCTAACCGAGCTCACTAACCAGCTGGCCCAGGGTCTGCTGGACGCCGCGCGCGATGCCGGTATTCCGCTGGTGGTGAATAACGTCGGCGGCATGTTCGGCATTTTCTTTACCGACGCGCCAACCGTGACCTGCTACCAGGACGTGGTCAAATGCGATGTCGAGCGGTTTAAACGCTTCTTCCACCTGATGCTGGAAGAGGGCGTCTACCTGGCGCCGTCGGCGTTTGAAGCGGGCTTTATGTCCATCGCCCATAGCGAAGAAGATATCGACAACACCGTCGCCGCCGCGCGTAACGCCTTCGCGAAGCTGTAACCTCAACGCCGGGGCCCCCCTGCCCCGGCAATACGCATCTTGTTTAAAAGCATCATTTTGCGTCGGCCCACGCATAACAAGATGCAAACGCGATCGCCTCGAAAGATTGTCATCATCCCGCCTCGTAGAACCCAAAATCGTCGGCAGACAATGGGCAGGCAAAAGCAGATTCTCAGCGGAAACTCAGCCGCAAGGATTGCTCAGAATGACAACACAATCGTCCCCTACACCGCATGACGCCATTTTTAAACAGCTACTGGCCCATATCGATACCGCCAGAGACTTTATTGATATCCATCTTCCGGCAGACCTGCGCTCGCTGTGCGATCTCAACACGCTTCAGCTGGAATCAGGTAGTTTTATTGAAGAAGATCTGCGGGCTTACTATTCCGACGTGCTGTACTCATTGGAAATCAATAATAAGACGGGCTATATCCATGTGCTTATTGAGCATCAAAGCTCACCGGACAAGCAGATGCCGTTTCGTCTCATGCGCTATAGCGTCGCCGCCATGCAGCACCATCTGGAAGCGGGCCCGTTGGTTGTTCCCATTTTGTTTTATCAGGGCAAAACCTCGCCCTACCCCTTCTCAATGAACTGGTACAGTATGTTCGACTTGCCGGAGTGGGCAAAAATAATCTACAACCGCCCTTTTCCGCTGGTCGATATCACGGTGATACCTGATAACGCGATTATGCAGCATCGGCGTATTGCGATCCTGGAGCTCCTGCAAAAGCATATTCGCCAGCGGGATCTCATGTTGCTGCTCGAGCAATTGGGGATTCTGCTTAACGCGGGATACACTACCGCCGAGCAGCTAAAAGTGTTATTTAGCTATATGGGGCAGCGCGGTCACACCGAAAACCCTAAGGCTTTTTTCAATGGACTGGTAAGTCATATACCGCAGGAGGAGTCGATGGAAACGCTGGACGAATGGCTGGAAAAAAACGGCAAAGAGCTTTTTATTGAATGGGGCCAGGAAAAGGGTGAGGCAAAGGCTCGACTAAAAATTGCCAACCGGATGCTGGAAAACGGCATGGAGCGATCGCTGGTTATCCAGCTCACGGAAGTGACGGAAAACGAATTAGAGCAGTTGCAGAATTCCGCAGTTAGTCCCAACTGAATCCGGGCAAAAAGGGTATAACATCGCGACGCCCGCCGGGCATCGCGATGGTGAAACGCTACCGGCTCTGCTTTCTCAACAGATAGATAAAGTACGGCGCGCCGATAAACGTCGACAGCAATCCTGCCGGGATTTGGTACGGGAACATCAGCATCCGGCCGCACCAGTCGGCGAACACCAGCAGCGCTCCGCCAATCAGGCCGGAGATCGCCATATGCGGCATCGTACGCCGGAATCCCATCATACGCGCAATATGCGGCGCCATTAACCCCACGAAGCTGAGCGGGCCAATCGTTAGGGTTGCGGCCGCGGTCAGACATGCCGCCAGCAGCAGCAGCCCGATACGTGACGGCGTCAGCGCCATCCCGACCGCCCTCGCCGCCTCGCCGCCCAGCGGCAGAATCGTCAACCAGCGTCGGCAAAGCGGAGTCAGCGCCAGCAGAATAAGCATCACCGCGCCGCTGCGCATCACGAGCTCCGGCGTGGCGCTGTAGGTTGAGCCGGAAATCCACGTCAGGATCTGCGCCATTCGCGGATCGCCGCTGGCCTGCAGCATCATCAGCAGCATGGTAAACGCCGTGCTCAGCGCCATCCCCGCCAGCAGCATGCGATGCGGCGAGAACCCGCCGCGTCCGGCGGCAATCAGAATGACCAGCAGCGTCGCCGCCGCGCCGAGGCTACCGGCGGGCAGCAGCCAGCCAAAGGCATTTCCCGGCACGAAGAACAGCATCACCACCACGCCAAACGCCGCGCCCGAGCTGATCCCGAGCACTTCCGGACTGGCCATCGGATTACCGGTTAAGCGCTGGATAATGCAGCCCGCCACCGCCAGCATCACGCCAGCGAACAGCGCCGCCAGAATGCGCGGCCAGCGCCAGGGCATTAGCTCATCCAGTAGCGTACCGCTGGCCCAGTGCCAGCCCTGCGCGTCGCGGCCGAAAGCCAGCGCCGCGACGATGGCCAGCAGCAGAATCGCCAGCCCGCCCAGCGCGAACCACAGCACATGTTGCCGTTCAGCCAGCACGCTATCGCCACCGTTCATCACCGGCGCGCTAATGCTGCGCAGGCGCGGCAGCAGCCATAGCAGCAGCGGCGCGCCAATCAGCGCGGTCACCGAACCGGTGGAGATCTCCATCCACACCCGGGCCAGCCAGAGGATAACCTGATCGGAGAGCCACAGCAGCAGCGCGCCAATCAGGGCCGCCAGCAGCAGGCGCGAGAGGAGGCGACGCGCGCCCAGCATCTTCGCCAGCAGCGGCGCGAACAGGCCGATAAAGCCAATAATCCCCACCGCATTCACCAACAGGGCGCTAATGATAATCGCCAGGGTCAACGCCCCCAGCCGCGCCAGCGAGAGCGCCAGTCCGAGGTTGCGCGCCACGCCGTCGTCCAGCCCCATCAGGGTCAGCGGACGCAGCAGCAGCAGCGTTAAAATCGCTCCGCCCAGCAGCTGCGGCCACAGCCGCTGCACCACGCTCCAGTCGGTCTGCGTCAGGGTACCGGTACTCCACAGGAACATACTTTGCAGCCGATCGTGATGGAAAATAGCCATTAGTTGATTAAGCGCGCCGCAGTACAGGCTCACCACCAGCCCTGCCAGAATCAACGTCACCGGCGAGAGGCGTTTGCCCCACGACACGCCAAACACCAGCGCGCCGACAATGCACGCCCCGGCCAGCGCGGCGAACTGCGACGCCAGCACGCCAGGAATCGCCCACAGCGTGGTGACCGTCATGCCCAGCTGCGCCCCGGTCGCCACGCCGAGCGTCGTCGGCTCCGCCAGCGGGTT
The DNA here is from genome assembly GCF_009025755.1 of Klebsiella sp. RCJ4. NCBI lineage: Bacteria > Pseudomonadati > Pseudomonadota > Gammaproteobacteria > Enterobacterales > Enterobacteriaceae > Klebsiella > Klebsiella sp. RCJ4. The sequence goes on along the minus strand of NZ_WCIN01000027.1, from coordinate 178,032 downwards.
ACGTAGCACCTGCTGGAACAGCACGCCCACCAGCCCCAGCCCGGCGCCGACCAGCAGCGATATCGCCAGCCGCGGCAGCAGGCTGTAGTGGAACAGCATCTGAGCGATATTATCGATATTCGGCTGCCACAGCGCCTGCCCCCATTCGCTTCGCGGCAGCGCCACGTTGAGGTTGAACAGCGTCAGCGCAGCGGCGACGAGAAGGAGCGTCAACAGCAGTGATGTCGCCAAAGGCGAAATTCGCGATCTCACGCCGGGCCTCCCTGAGCGTCGGCCAGCACGCGGGCAAAATGCATCGCCGATAGCGTCGCGCCATAGAACCACACCGCCGGGACGCGCTGAAAACGCCCTGCGCGAACAAACGGCATCGCTCGCCACAGCGGCGTCGCCATAAGCTGCGCCATCTCCCGCGCATTGCCGTGATCGAAGCAGATAACGTCGGCGTCTCTGTAGGCCGCCAGCCGGTCAATACCGACGGTGACGCTGCCCCAGAAGGTGGTTTCGCCCTGCCAGGCATTTTTGATGGCAAAGCGGTCGAGCACCTCCTGGAACAGGCTGTTTTGCGCAAAAACCAGCACGTGACGGCTATCAAGCAGAGTAATCATCAGCAGCGGACGATCGCCGCGGCGGGCAAAGCGCGGTCGCAGGCTCTCCATCAGGGCGTCAAATTCCGCCAGATGGCGCTTCGCTTCCCGCTGTCTGCCGATCAGATCAGCCATTTCGCCAAGCGACTGCTGAGCCATCATCAGCGGGCGCTTGCCGTCGCTGAAGGTGAATCCTCGTCCGGGCGCAATACGCGCCAGCTTTTCCGCCGACGGGCCGTATCCCGCCGACCAGACCAGAAACGACGGCTTCATCTGCGTCAGCAGCTCCAGATTGGGCTCGGTACGCAGCCCGACGTCAATCACCGAATCAGGTAGCGCCGGTTCATTGACCCACAGCCGGTAGTTAGGGATATCGGCAACGCCGTAGGGCGTAACGCCCAGCGCCAGCAGCAGCTCTACCGGCAGCCATTCGAGCGCGACAATACGCTGCGGATCCACTTCCGCCGCCCGCGCGCCGCGCATCTGCCACAGCAGCGGCGACAGCGCCATTGCGGTCAGCAGGCGCCGCCGCGTGATGAATGTGAGGTTTTCCATCAATAGACAAAACTTACCGGCGCTGCGCCAGCCGGATGCGGCAGGATCCCCATCGGGATGCCGTAAATTTGTTCCAGGGTTTCGCTGCGCATCAGCTCCGCGGGCGTTCCCTGAGCGATCATCTCACCGCCGCGCAGCGCAACCAGATAGTCGCAGTAGCGCGCCGCCATATTGATATCATGCAGTACGGCGATCACCGTCAGCCCGCGCTGCTGGCTGAGGCGATGGACCAGCGCCAGCACATCCACCTGGTGGGCGATATCCAGCGCCGAGGTAGGTTCATCGAGCAGCAGGCAGCGGCTATCCTGAGCCACCAGCATGGCAATCCACGCGCGCTGGCGTTCACCGCCGGAGAGGCTGTCCACCAGCCGGTGGGCCAGCGGTTTTAGCCCGACCAGCGCAATCGCCTCTTCCACTTTCTCCCGATCCGCCGCGCCAAAACGCCCCAGCGCTCCGTGCCACGGGTAGCGGCCGATCGCCACCAGCTCCCGCACCGTCATGCCTTCCGCCGGCGGCAGCTGCTGCGGCAGATAAGCCACTTTGCGGGCAAAGGCTTTACTGCCCCAGCTGTCGAGCGGCTGACCGTCGAGCAAAACCTCCCCGTCTGAGGGCGCCTGATGGCGGCCAAGCATTTTCAGCAGCGTCGATTTGCCGGAGCCGTTATGGCCAATCAGGCCCGTGACTTTTCCCGCCGGGAAGGTTAACGACAGAGGATGCAGCAGCGTTCGGCCGGGCACGCGGAAGGTCACGCGGTCCAGTGAAAACGTCGTATCGGAGTGCGGAGTGATTTCCTGCATAACGGAACCTGGTCAGAGGCGCGGCGAACCGCGCCCGTTAAGTGGTTAGAAACGGAAAGTCGCGGTCGCCACAACCTGGCGCTCAGCGCCCCAGTAGCATGCGTACTCGCTATAGCAGCTGGAAACGTATTCGCGATCGAACAGGTTGTTGACGTTGACCCCGATCGACGAACCCGGCAGACCAAAGCGCGCTAAATCATATTTCACGGTGGCATCCATTAACGCGTAGCCCGCGACGTTGAAGGCGTCATCTTTTTTCCCCGTCGAAGTATCGTTTTTGTAATAGCTTACCGTTGAACCGACATAGCGCGCCCCGGCACCCACCGTCAGGCCGCTCAGCGCGGTTTCGTGGAAGGTGTAGTCCGCCCACAGCGACGCCATGTTGCGCGGCACTTCCGCCGGACGCTTGCCGTTAAAGGTGGTGTCATGCTGGTATTGAGCGTCGGTATAGGTATAGGAAGCCGTCACGTTGACGTTGGCGTTAACCGCCGCCTTCGCCTCCAGCTCAATCCCGCGAGAGCGGATTTCGCCCGTCTGGATGCTGAACGAGGCGTTGTTCGGATCCGCCGTCAGGTTTTTATCTTTGGTCAGCTGATATACCGCGGCGGTCAGCACGACCGGCATATCCTTCGGTACGTACTTCACCCCGGCTTCATACTGTTCGCCGTGGGAAGCATCGAAGGGTTTGCCATCCCGCGACGATCCGGAAACCGGCTCAAAAGACTGGCTGTAGCTGAAGTATGGCGAGATACCATTATCAAACAGATAGTTAATACCGCCGCGCCAGGTGAACTGCTGATCGTGATTTTTGGCGAGGGTATTCGCAGGGCGCGTCAGGGTTGAAGCCATCGCATAGTCGTAGCGGCCCCCCAGCGTCATCACCCACTTATCCCACGCCATCTGATCCTGGGCATAGAGACCGGTCTGCTCCATACGGTTCAGCACTGAATAGGGGAAGTTAACGCTAACGTTTGCATTGCCGTACTGCGGGTTCTGCATGTCAAGCGCGGAAGCCGTCCCGTAATCGGCTTTCACATCATTGCGCATGCGCGAATAATCCACGCCGGTTAACAGAGTGTGCCCTACCGCGCCGGTAGCGAAATCAGACTGCAGCTGAGTATCAACGGTAAACGTATTAAGGTTCTCATCAGAGCGAACATACGCACGGTTGATTTTGCCTGTCGGCGTATATCCGTTGCCGTAGACCGAACGGTAGAGGGTATGGACGTTGGCATAACGCAGGTTCTGACGTACGGTGAAAGTATCATCAAACTGATGCGAGAAGCTGTAGCCCACCATCTGCTGACGGCGGGACATCTTATTATCCGCCTCGCCTTCGTTAAAGTCCGTCGGCAGCTTATGCGCCTTACCGTTGGCGTCGTAATACGGCACCACCGTCCCTTCACGCGGCAGCCAGCCGTAATATCCGGCATACGGATCGCTCTGGAAATTACTCAGGAAAGTGAAGTCCGTTTTGTCATCCGGACGCCAGCTAAAGGAGGGGGCGACCGCGTAACGGGTAGACTTCGCCATTTGCTGCTGGGCGTCCTGGCTGCGGCCCAAACCGGTCAGACGATATGACCACACGCCGTCATCATCAATGGCGTCGCTGAAATCAAATCCCGTCTGCCACAGATTATCGGTGCCCATTTTAAACTGGATTTCTTTCAGCGGCTCAGTGGTCGGACGCTTGCTGACCATGCTGACGATACCGCCAGGGTTGCTGTTGCCGTACAGCACCGACGTTGGCCCGCGCATCACCTCAACACGTTCGAGGAAATAAGGGTCCATCGATACTTCGGAATAGTTATTACCCTGCAGCTTCATCCCATCCAGATACTGGTTGGTATTCACCGTTGTCGACGTGGTGAAACCACGAATCGTCACCACATCATAGGTGGTTGAGCTGCCGCGAGTCGAGAATACGCCCGGCGTATAGGCCAGCGCTTCTTTCACCGTCGTCGGCTGCTTCATCTCCATTTCCTGACGGGTCACCACGGAAATAGACTGCGGCGTTTTTTCGATGGGGGTATCGGTTTTTGTTGCGGTAGCCGAATGTTTCGCCGCGATGGTCGCTGCCGGTCCCCAGGCGCTCTCCTGCGGGGCCGGAGCGGCGGTGACGGTAATGGTTTCTTCTTTCGGTTCAACTGCCGCCTGTGCATAAACAGACATGCCGCTAACCGCCGTGGCTACTACAACTGCGATTTTACGCAGCGAGTGATTTGGCTGAGCAGTTTTAAGACGCGCCATGGGTATATCTCTAATAGAAGTGAATGATAACGTAAACGAGAATTATTATTATAACGAGTGACATAATAGGCGAAACGCGCGCGGCAAGGCAAGAAATATGCCCCCTGTGAGCGATCAAAGGATGAATAAATAACCAGACGGTAAGTGTGGGGTTAAACGGCTGTTAATTAAATGACAGAGATAAAAAGGCCCTCTACTACCGGAGTAGTAGAGGGCCTATATTTCCGCCTCCATTCAACCGACAAAGCGCCGGTTTACAGGATGCAGCGGCGGGTTAATTGCTGCCGAACATATCCTTAATCCAGCCCGCTACGCCATCGCTCTTCTCCTGCTTCGGCGGTTGCTGCTGCTGATTTTGCTGCTGCGGCTGCTGCCCGGACTGATTGAACGGGTTATTCGCCTGCTGCTGCTCAAGCTGCTGCTGTTGGATCTGTTCGCCCTGGCGGCACAGCGCGTCCGGCGAGGTCGTCCATACCGGCAGCGAGCGCATGCCGCCGCTGCAGACAAAGTTACCGCTGCCATCGACGCCCATATCCACCACGTCTTCAGGCGGAGTCAGCACCAGCGGCGTCGGCGTCTGGTTAGCCAGGTAGCGCTGATAAATTGACATCGCGCCGCTGGCGCCGTACAGCTTGGTCGGCTGGTTATTATCGCGACCCACCCAGGTAATGGTCACCTGACCGCCGTCAATACCGGCAAACCAGGTATCAACGTTGTTGTTGGTGGTCCCGGTTTTACCCGCCAGATGCAGGCCCGGATACTTCGCGCCCAGCTGGCGACCGGTACCGCGCTGCACCACCTGCTGCATGGTCCACAGCGTCATATACGCCGCCTGCGCCGGCACCGCGCGTTCCGCCTGCGGATAGCTCTGATAGAGCACGGTACCATCTTCAGCAATAACGGAACGCAGCGCGGACAGCGGTGCGCGGTTACCCCCGCTGGCAATGGTCTGGAACGCCTGCGCCACTTCAATCGGCGTCAGGTTCAGCGCCCCCAGCAGCATAGACGGCACGGCGTTCAGCTGATTCTTCGGCGCGCCCAGCTTAGTCCAGGTATCGACCACCGCCGGCAGACCCAGCGCCATCCCAAGGTTCACCGTCGGCACGTTCATTGAACGCGTCAGCGCGTCAACCAGCATCACTTTACCGCTATCGCTGTAGCGACGATCGTCGTTCTGCGGCGACCACGTCTGGCCATTAGACAGGCGAATCGAGATAGGCGCATCGGCAATCCAGGTATTGAGACGATACTGGTTCGGCTGGCTTAGCGCGGTCAGATAGGTCGCCGGTTTTGCCAGTGAACCAATTGAACGACGCGCCTGCATCGCGCGGTTATAGCCGGCAAACTGCGGCTCCGCGCCGCCGACCATCGCCCGCACCTCGCCGGTGAAGCGGTCGACCACCACCATCGCGGTTTCCAGATCCGGCAGCTTACGCTGTTTCTTCAGCGCCGGAATACCTTCCGTCGCCGCTTTTTCCGCCGCGTCCTGCGCGACCGAGTCGAAGGTGGTAAAGATCTTCACGCCGGAGAGATCTTTCACTTTGTCGCCCAGTTTCGCCTGCAGCTCCTGGCGTACCATCTGCATAAACGCCGGCTGCGGAGAGATCACCCCGCCGCGCGGCTGTACGCCCAGCGGACGCGCGCTGAGCATGTCATACAGCTCCTGATCGATAACCTGCTGCTGCTGCAGCAGACGCAGCACGAGATTGCGTCGCTCCAGCGCCAGCTTCGGGTTACGCCACGGGTTATAGACCGACGCGCCTTTTACCATCCCCACCAGCAGCGCCTGCTGATCGAGGCTCAGCTCTTCCACCGGACGACCAAAGTAATAGAGGCTCGCCAGCGGGAAGCCGCGGATCTCGTTATCGCCGCTCTGGCCGAGGTACACTTCGTTCATATACAGCTCAAGGATACGATCCTTGCTGTAGCGGGCATCGACGATCAGCGCCATATAGGCTTCATTAATCTTACGCCAGTACGAACGTTCGCTGGAGAGGAACAGGTTCTTCACCAGCTGCTGGGTCAGCGTACTCGCGCCCTGCACCGTACGCCCGGCGGTCAGGTTCGCCAGCACCGCGCGGCCAATCGAGTAGAGGCTGATGCCGTCGTGTTCGTAGAAATGGCGGTCTTCCGTCGCCAGCAGGGTATCGACCAGCAGATCCGGGAAGCCGTTGCGCTTAACAAACAGACGCTGTTCGCCGTTGGCCGATTGCAGCATGGTGATCAGGCGCGGATCGAGACGGAAGAAACCGAACTGGCGGTTGTTATCCATATTCTCGATAGTGTCCAGACGATCGCCATTAAAGGTCAGACGCGCGCGCACCTGCCCTTCTTTACTGTCCGGGAAATCGAACGGACGGCGGATCATCTCGATACTGTTGGCCTGTACCGTGTATTCGCCCGGGCGCGTCATCGCGCTCACCTGACGATACTGCGTGGCGTTGAGCAGGCGCACCATTTCGTTTTTGCTGATCTGCATATCCGGCTCAAGGTTGACCATCCGGCCATAAACCGCCGCGGGCAGATCCCAGACTTTACCGTCGATGCGGCTGCGGATTTTCTGATCGAGGTAGACGCCATAGGCGGCAATCAACACCGCGCAGACGACCCCAATCTTAATCAGCAGCCATAGCCAGGCGCGTTTACGACGAGGGGGTTTACCGCCTTTGCCTTTTCCTTTCCGCGGCATCGGTTTTTCATCCTCATAGTCATCATCATCGTAATCGTCGTCGTAGTCCTCTTCCCGGACCCGACGGCGAGTTACCTTTTGTTTTGCCGGGCGCGAGGGTCTCCCCTTACGTCCGATCGGCTCGCGGTCATCTCCCGCCATGCTTTTTCTCCGCAACTTACAGGCGTAAAGGCCTGATTCTCAATGTTTCCCCGATTGGGGGAAAGAAGAAATCTCTCAAATTGACGCCCGACCGTTTTGGCTTTCAGGCGACCATTTATGAACTGCGCGACGCGTTATCATGTCGCTCGCATGATTTTCACTTTAAAAATTCACCATACAAATCACATTGTTACCGGCTTCATCGACAGAATAGTTCGGGACACGGTACTTGTTGTCCAGGCGATACAGGATAGCACTAAACCGCGACATTCTTAACCAGCATTTTACATGCTCATCAGGTAACAAAAGGGAAATTATTATGTTTTTTAACAACATAAACATGTCCGTCCGTATCCTTCTACATGCCGCCAAAAGAAAGCGGAACGGCAACGCCGGAAAATAGTATTTCCGCCATAAAAGAAAAATCATGCAGGTGAAAGAAAAACAAATTTAAAAGACGACAATGATAAAAAAGCGAGCCGCTTAACATTGATAATTTGGCAGATTTTCTGATGACTGCGGACAAATATTTGTTAAACTGTCAGCCAATTAATTTTTCCGATTAATATATTATGCGCAACTTTATTCTATTCCCGCTTATGGCGGTCGCCCTGCTCTCAGGCTGTCAGCAAAATCGTTCGACAACCCTCAGTCCTGCCGTGAGCGGTCAGGCCCAGCTTGAGCAGCTCGCCTCCGTCGCCGCCGGGGCGCGCTATCTGAAGAATAAATGCAACCGCAGCGATCTGCCCGCCGATGAAGCGATTAATCGTGCGGCAATAAACGTGGGTAAAAAACGCGGATGGGCGAATATTGACGATAATCTGCTAAGCCAGCGCAGCGCGCAGCTATATCAACAGCTCCAGCAGGACAGTACCCCGGAAGCCACAAAATGCAGCCAGTTTAATCGCCAGCTGGCGCCATTTATTGATAGCCTGCGCGGCAATAAATAGCGCTTATTTTTATTCCGCTCGCACTATTTTATTCAGCCTGCGGACTCTCCTCAATCGCCCCGCCCGGCCAGTCATCCAGCGCCGCGAGGGTAAACGTTTTACCGTTGAAGCTAAATACGGTGAGATCCTGCTGAATCTGCTCAATAACCAGGTTCGGCAGCGGCGAGTCGCCCTCCTTCCAGGACTGTCCGTTTAATACAATGCTGCGTTTCTCCGCCAGCGAGGCGTAGACGTGCGCGCTATAGCGCAGAGGCGGCAGAGTATCTTCATCGATCGCTATTTCTGGTTCAGCCTTCATTTCTGGCTCGGCTTTAACCGCCGTCACGGCAGTTTTGACCGCCGGTTGATTCAGCGGCACTAACGCCGCATGCGCTACCGGCTGCCTTATCGGCTGCGGCTCGGGCTTATTCCGCCACTGCTCGCCGCCGAACCAGCCGAGCGCAATCAGCAGCGCGGCGTACAGCGGTACGGTCACATAGGGGATCTGCACCATTTTTCCAACTACCGTCGGGGGCGCGGACTGCGGGTACGGCTCTTGCTGACGAACAAGCACGGGCTTCTCCTTAATCAAGACACGCCATCCCGGCCCGTGGTTATGACGCCGCGGGCCGGGAGGTTCAGGTCTTACTTGCTGCTGACCGGCAGCCCGGCGCCCTGGGCATCGCCCTGCGGCATTTCCAGCACCGCCACCGACCATGCCGGCAGCGTGACCGTGCCGTCAGCGGCAATCTGCACGCCGTTTGCCAGCGAATTTTCGCCCGCCGCCTGCTGGATCGCGCTCAGCTGCAGCGTTTCACCGGCAAACTCATTCAGCGTACGGCTTTCCGGCGCGGCGTTAATCACCACCACCAGGCCGTCAAGACGGCTATCCAGGCTGGCGCCCGCTTTCACTCCGTCATCCACGGTCATAATCAGCAGACCGGCCTGCTGGTCTGAACCGGTATTACGGAAATCAACGCGCTTCATCACCGCGCTGCCGTCGCCTAAGGTGAACAGCGGGGAGGATTTACGCAGCTCGGTCAGCTCCTGGTAGAACGCGGTCATCTGCTTCAGCTCCGCTTCGCCCGGAGTGGCAACCATCTCTTTGACGCGAGTAATCACGTCATAGTTGCTGCCGTCATCGCTGATGCGCGGCATCCCAACGTTGTAGTTGTTATCCTGCAGGGAATAATCCACGCGGTTGAACCAGTCGCCGGAGTCGTAGGAGTCGCGGGTAAAGGATTTCGAGCGCAGCAGTTCAGAACCCTGCTGGTCGAAAGCGATCCCCTGCCCGAGCATCACCGTCGCCAGCGAAACGGCCTGCATGCGAACGCGGGTCGCCAGGTCGGCTTCCTGGGACGCTTTATAGCTGATCATGTCCCACAGCGTCTGGTTGTCGTGCTTCGAAACATAGTTGACGACTTCCGTCGGGTCTGCGGCATAGCCGCCAGGCGCGCCGTTATAGTCAATTTCGCTGCCTTTCTTCACCGCACCGTCTTTGTCGATCATCACAAAGTCAGCGAGGTTACCGGCCATGCCCAGACGGGTCAGATCGGCCAGATGACGCACCTGGTCATCGCTCAGGCTGGCGAGTTCGTTTGGCAACACGCCCGCGCCGCTGCCGACGCCCTGGTTCTGACGCAGCGCATCGCCGGAATCGAACGGGCCGCCGCCGCGCACGGAGTCGCGCAGGCGATCGGAGAACGTGCCGATGCCGGTACCTTTCAGGTTGATCTGCGAGGCGATTTCAAAACGGTCGCTCTGGTTCGAGTCCCAGCCTTCGCCGAAGAAGTAGATATCCGGGTTCAGGGCCTTAATGCGCTCCCACGCCGAGAGAATTTGCGCTTTCGGGTGATAGCCCATCAGATCGAAGCGGAAGCCATCGATTTTATAGTCCGTGGTCCACACCGCCAGCGAGTCAGCGATCAGCTTGGCGAACATCCGATGCTCCGGCGCAGAGTCGGAACAGCAGGTGGCGGATTCAACGCTGCCGGTCATTTCATTCAGACGCTGATAGTACCAGGGTACGATCTTATCCAGCACCGACGTGCGGTCGGTCGGGCCCGCGGCGTTGGTGTGGTTGTATACCACATCCATAATGACGTTCATCCCCAGATCCTGCTTGATCGCCTGAATCATGGTGCGGAACTCTTTGATGCGCGTCGTGCCTTCCGGATCGGTCGCGTAGGATCCTTCCGGAACCGTGTAGTGGAACGGATCGTAGCCCCAGTTGTAGGAGTCGGTCTGCGCCACCAGCGTATTCAGCGCCTGCACCTGAGGATTATCCTGGCTATCGCTCTGCTTAAGCTGATTCAGCACCTCTTCCACGGTGGAACCGCTGTCGCAGTATCCGGCGAACTCGCTGCTTTTCACCGCGCTGTTCACTTCACACAGGCGGCTGAACGGCTGCTGAATATCGGCGACTTTGTCGCTGAACTCGTTCACCGTCGCCAGATCGAAGACCGGCAGCAGTTCGACGTGCGTGACGCCTGAAGCGGAGAGCTTCTTCAGATGCTGCACCATATTGCTGTCGCCGGCGGTCAGCGCAAGGTATTTACCGCGCAGTTCGGCCGGAACGGTCTGGTCCCAGGCGGAGAGATCGCGAATATGCGATTCATGAATCGTCATCTTCGCTAAATCCGCTTTTGTCTTCTGGGCATGCGGCATCGTCAGGCTATCCCAGCCGTCAGGCTTCAGGGCGCTGTCGTTGAGATCGACCACCTGGCTGTACTCCGAGTTGGTCGACAGGCTATGCGCATACGGATCGGTGACTTCGTACTGTTCAACCTTGCGCGACTGCGGGTGATAAACCGTCATCGCATAGCGGTAGAACGCGCCTTTCAGATCGCTACCGCCCTGCCACGACCACGCGCCGGAAGCGCTGTCGCGGGTCATCGGATGGCTGCCAATCACTTTTTTGTCCGCGCTGTAGACCACCACATCCACCTGCTGAGCGGTCGGCGCCCAGACGCGGAAGGTGACGCCGCCGTCGGCCAGCTGCGCGCCGTAGCTCAGGGCTTCCGCCGCTTCGGCATAGGTATCATCCAGCACGCCCGCCGTCTGTACCTGGGTGGCGGAAATCAGGATCCCGTCCTCTGCGGCGGCAATGGCGACCGTTTCGCCCTGCAGCAGCTCGTCAACGTTGGCGTTGTCCGGCAGCTTAAAGGCCGCATAGCTGGAAAGGTGCGGGAAGCGCATGCTGACCTGCTGGCTGACGGTAGTCGGCGTCAGTTTCAGGTAGCGGTCGGTAAATTTGCCTTCGCCGTCGGCCGCCACTTTACTGCTGTGGCTGTAGTAGAGGCGCACGAGGGGCTTATCCTGCCCGCCCGGCCACAGCAGCGTATTTTTATCGACCCAGTGGGCTTCGGCCAGCGCGACGCCAAAAGCGGCGCGGAAGGCGTCGGCGCGGGAGTCATAGACCGCGCTGTTGCCGGCGATCACCGATACCGTACGATCGGTAAAGTCGCCAAACGACACCCGCAGGTCGCTATCGATCAGCTTATCGGTGCCGTCGCGAACGATAACGTTAATACAGCCGCTCTCTTTGTTGAGCGGGATCACCCAGTACGGGCCATATTTATCGCTGCCGCTCGGCGTGGTGCTGACGTCATTCCAGTCCGCTACCGGCGCGCTCAGCGCGTCGCAGGTTTCGTTGTTCCATAAGTAGAGGTTTTTACTGCTGTAGTCCGCAGCGCTACTGCTGGTGATGCCGGCGATATCCACCAGGTGAATGACCGCCTGCTTTTCTGTCGCCGTGGCCGCTTCGCCGGGTACGGCAACGTCAGGTAAACGTACAACCACATCCTGATTACCAGGAGTATCGGGATTTCCAGAGGAAGAAGAAGAGGATCCGTTATCGCAGCCGCTAAGTAAAACCAGCGATCCCAGAACCAGGGCATTACGGGTATATCTGAGCATTCGATAGTCCCTATACATGCTGATTAAATTATATGAAGTGTTATATACGCGAAACTATTCCTGGCGCACTTAAGCACCATAAAAAAATAACGAGCATATCTTTAAAGCGCCGATAATTAGATATTCTTGCTCTCTCCGGTTCAATCATCCATTCGCTCATTACGTGGGGGCGTAGGCGGCCGGAGGAGAAAAAATAAAAAGGGAATGACGACCGCAATAGCCAAACTCTTTATGATTCGCAGCGACCTACGCAGATTCCCGCAATAAGCACGCTCACAATAAAAAATGCCCCACCAATATCGGTAGGGCGGTACCTTTTGCTGAGGGAAATAGAATGAGCAAAGGAATAAAAATGCATAATTCCGTGATGAGATTAACAATATCAAATAAAAAAATAATTAATTACGCGCCTCATATTGTGACGTCCATCATATTATTTTTTATCTGCCAGCAGCTCGCCCAATTAACCTGGAAAATAATTCTCCCGGTAAACTTTACGGATAACGCCTTGAGCCCTGCCGATATGACGGCGCCCGCAACCCCCTCCCCGGAAACGGCGCTGCCGCGCTTTACGCTGTTTGGCCTTGCGGAGAAAACCTCCGCCTCCGCGCACGGCGGCAACCTCGACCAGGCGCCCGTATCGGCGCTCAAACTGCGCGTTACCGGCCTGCTCGCCAGCACCGATCCCTCTCGCGCCATTGCCATCATGATGAAAGGGAATCAACAGGTTAGCCTCGGGATTGGCGATAGCACGCCGGGCGGAGAGGCGAAAATCGTCGCCATTTTCCCCGACCGCCTGATTGTTAATTACCGCGGCAGAAATGAGGCTATCCCGCTGTTTAACGACCCGCCCGCCGCCGGCAAAAATAGCGCCGCGCCGCCAGCCCGCCAATTGGCGCAGGAACTCCGCGCGCAGCCGCAAAATATTCTTCATTACCTCAATATTTCGCCGGTCATGGTTAACGACAAGCTCAGCGGATATCGTCTGAATCCGGGCAAAGACCCGGCGCTATTTCGCCAGGCGGGTCTCAAGGAAAACGATCTGGCGATAGCCCTGAACGGCCTGGATCTCCGCGATAAAGAACAGTCCCGCCAGGCATTAGCCCAGCTACCGGAATTAACTGAAATAACTCTTACCGTTGAACGCGACGGCCAGAAACAAGATATTTATCTAGCCCTGAGGGATGAATAATTGATCATCGCCAACGTCATTCGCCCATTTTTCCTGATGCTGCTGGTATTCGCCGCGCTGTTATTCAAACCGGCCGCGGCGGAAGAGTTTTCCGCCAGCTTTAAGGGCACCGATATTCAGGAATTTATCAATACGGTGAGTAAAAACCTGAATAAAACGGTCATTATCGATCCCAGCGTACGCGGCACTATTACCGTGCGCAGCTACGATATGCTCAACGAAGAGCAATATTATCAATTCTTCCTCAGCGTCCTCGATGTCTATGGCTTCGCGGTGATTAATATGAATAACGGCGTCCTGAAAGTCGTTCGTTCGAAGGATGCGAAAACCGCCGCGGTGCCGGTGGCGAGCGATGCCGCGCCGGGCATTGGCGATGAGGTCGTCACCCGCGTCGTGCCCCTGACCAACGTCGCGGCCCGCGATCTGGCGCCGCTGCTGCGCCAGCTTAACGATAACGCCGGCGCGGGCAGCGTGGTGCACTATGAACCCTCCAACGTCCTGCTGATGACCGGCCGCGCGGCGGTCATCAAGCGCCTGCTAACCATCGTCGAACGCGTCGATAACGCCGGAGACCGCAGCGTGGTGACCGTTCCCCTCGCCTGGGCCTCCGCCGCCGATGTGGTCAAGCTGGTGACCGAACTCAACAAAGACACCAGCAAATCGGCGCTGCCCGGCTCAATGGTCGCCAACGTGGTGGCCGATGAACGCACCAACGCGGTGCTGGTCAGCGGCGAGCCGAACTCCCGCCAGCGGATCATCGCCATGATTAAGCAGCTCGACCGCCAGCAGGCGACCCAGGGCAATACCAAAGTGATCTACCTGAAATACGCCAAAGCCTCCGACCTGGTGGAAGTGCTGACCGGCATCAGCAGCACGATGCAGAGCGAAAAGCAGGCCGCGAAGCCGGTGGCGGCGCTGGATAAAAATATCATTATCAAAGCGCACGGTCAGACCAACGCCCTGATTGTCACCGCCGCCCCGGACGTAATGAACGATCTGGAACGGGTGATCGCCCAGCTGGATATCCGCCGCCCGCAGGTGCTGGTCGAAGCGATTATCGCCGAAGTGCAGGACGCTGACGGTCTGAACCTCGGCATCCAGTGGGCCAATAAAAATGCCGGGATGACCCAGTTCACCAACAGCGGTCTGCCGATATCCACGGCCATCGCCGGGGCCAACCAGTACAACAAAGACGGCACCGTCAGCAGCTCGCTGGCAAGCGCCTTAAGCTCCTTCAACGGCATTGCCGCCGGGTTCTACCAGGGCAACTGGGCGATGCTGTTAACCGCCCTCTCCAGCAGCACCAAGAACGATATTCTCGCGACGCCGAGTATCGTCACCCTCGACAACATGGAAGCCACCTTTAACGTCGGCCAGGAGGTCCCGGTGCTGACCGGCTCGCAAACCACCTCCGGCGATAACATCTTCAATACCGTCGAGCGCAAAACCGTCGGCATCAAGCTAAAAGTGAAGCCGCAGATCAATGAAGGCGATTCGGTTCTGCTGGAGATCGAACAGGAGGTCTCCAGCGTGGCGGACGCCGCCTCTAGCACCAGCTCGGATCTCGGCGCGACCTTCAATACCCGTACGGTTAATAACGCCGTGCTGGTCGGCAGCGGCGAAACGGTGGTCGTCGGCGGACTGCTGGATAAAAGCGTCTCCGACACCGCCGACAAAGTTCCTCTGCTCGGCGATATCCCGGTGATTGGCGCGCTGTTCCGCTCCACCAGCAAAAAGGTCTCCAAGCGCAACCTGATGCTGTTTATCCGCCCGACGGTGATCCGCGACCGCGACGAGTACCGTCAGGCTTCATCCGGGCAGTACACCGCGTTTAACGACGCCCAGAGCAAACAGCGCGGCAAAGAGAACAACGACGCGATGCTGAGTAACGATCTGCTGGAGATCTACCCGCGCCAGGATACCGCCGCGTTCCGCCAGGTCAGCGCCGCCATCGACGCCTTCAATCTGGGAGGCAATCTATGACCCCCGCCGCTGAACGACGCCCGCTGCTCCCCTTCGGCTACGCCCGCGCGCACAACGTGATGCTCCTGAGCAACGGCGAAAGCTGCGAGGTTTTCTGCCTCGCCGCCACCGCGCCGCAGGCGCTGCTGGAAGCCCGCAGGGTGGCCGGGATGCCGTTCAGCCTCGAGCGACTGGAAGCGGAGGCGTTCGAAAAGCTGCTGGTGCTGAGCTATCAGCGCGACTCCGCCGAGGCCCGGCGCATGATGGCGGATATCGGCAACGAGCTGGATCTGTACACCCTTGCCGAAGAGCTGCCGGACACCGACGACCTGCTGGATAGCGAAGACGACGCGCCGATTATCCGCCTGATTAACGCCATGCTCACCGAGGCTATCAAAGAGAAAGCGTCGGATATTCATATCGAAACCTATGAACGCCACCTGCAAATTCGCTTTCGCGTCGACGGCGTACTGCGCGAAATCCTGCGCCCCCAGCGCCGCCTCGCCGCGCTGCTGATCTCGCGCATTAAGGTGATGGCGAGCCTTGATATCGCCGAAAAGCGCATTCCTCAGGACGGTCGCATGGCGCTGCGCATTGGCGGACGCGCCGTCGACGTGCGCGTCTCCACCCTGCCGTCGAGCTACGGCGAACGCGTGGTGCTGCGTCTGCTCGATAAAAACAGCGTCAATCTCGACCTGCTGACCCTCGGCATGTCGCCCGCGCTGCTTCAGCAGGTGGATGGACTGATCGCCCGCCCGCACGGCATCGTGCTGGTGACCGGGCCGACCGGTTCGGGAAAAAGCACCACCCTCTACGCCGCGCTGAGCCGCCTCGATGCCCGCGAGCGCAACATCATGACCATTGAAGATCCTATCGAATATGAGCTGGAGGGCATCGGTCAGACCCAGGTTAACGCGAAAGTCGATATGACCTTTGCCCGCGGGCTGCGCGCTATTTTGCGCCAGGACCCTGACGTGGTGCTGGTGGGCGAAATTCGCGACGGCGAAACGGCGCAGATCGCCGTTCAGGCTTCGCTAACCGGTCATCTGGTGCTCTCAACGCTGCACACCAACAGCGCGCTGGGCGCCATCTCGCGCCTGCAGGATATGGGCGTGGAGCCTTTTCTGCTCTCCACCTCGCTGCTGGCGGTGATGTCGCAGCGGCTGGTGCGCCGGCTCTGCCCACACTGTCGCCAGCAGGAACCGGCGAATGCCGACACCGCCCGCCAGATGGAGATCGCTCCCGGCACGGCGCTCTGGCAGCCCCGGGGCTGCGCCGAGTGCGGCTTTACCGGCTATCGCGGACGTACCGGCATTCACGAACTGCTGCTGGTGGACGATCGCGTGCGTATGGCAATCCACCGCGGCGAAAACGAGGTGACGCTGAACCAACAGCTGGGGGCGGACTATATCACCCTGCGCCACGCCGGACGGGACAAGGCGCTGGTGGGGATCACCAGCTGGCAAGAGGTGCTGCGGGTTAGCGAACAGCAGATCGCGGAGGCCTCCTGACATGGCGCTTTTTCGCTATCAGGCCGTTGATGAAAACGGTAAAACCCGGCGCGGCGTCCAGCAGGCGGACTCCGCCCGCCACGCTCGCCAGCTGCTGCGGGAAAAGGGCTGGCTGGCGCTGGACATCGCCCCGGCAGCCGGCAGCGGCGGGCAACCGCGCTTTATCCGCCGCACCAACACCCGCGATCTCGCCCTCGTTACCCGCCAGCTGGCGACGCTGGTCGCCGCCGCCATCCCGCTGGAAAAAGCACTCGACGCGGTGGCCCAGCAGTGTGAAAAAAACCAGTTGAAAACCCTGATTGCCGGCGTGCGCGGCAAAGTGCTGGAAGGCCATTCGCTGGCGGAAGCGATGCGCGGCTACCCGGGCTGCTTCGACGCGCTCTACTGCGCGATGGTCGCCGCCGGAGAAGCCTCCGGCCACCTCGACGGCGTGCTGAACCGGCTGGCGGACTATACCGAACAGCGCCAGCAGCTGCGCGCCCGGCTGCTGCAGGCGATGATTTACCCCATCGTGCTGACCCTGGTGGCGGTCAGCGTGATCGTCATTCTGC
Source organism: Klebsiella sp. RCJ4 (assembly GCF_009025755.1). Classification (NCBI taxonomy): domain Bacteria; kingdom Pseudomonadati; phylum Pseudomonadota; class Gammaproteobacteria; order Enterobacterales; family Enterobacteriaceae; genus Klebsiella; species Klebsiella sp. RCJ4. Next base: position 160,953 of record NZ_WCIN01000027.1, on the reverse strand, counting down.
TATCGACGGTGGTGCCGAAGGTTGTCGAGCAGTTTATCCACCTTAAGCAGGCGCTGCCGTTTTCCACCCGCCTGCTGATGGCGATGAGCGATGTGCTGCGCGCCGCCGGTCCGTGGCTGCTGCTGGCCGCCATGCTCATCGCTCTGCTGCTGCGCTACCTGCTGCGGCAGCCGGCAAAGCGGCTGGCCTGGCACAGGCTGCTGCTGCGCCTGCCGCTGATTGGCCGGGTCGCGCGCAGCGTTAACAGCGCCCGCTACGCCCGCACCCTGAGCATTCTCAACGCCAGCGCCGTTCCGCTGCTGCTGGCGATGCGCATCAGCGCGGAAGTATTAAGCAACGCCTGGGCGAAGCGCCAGCTGGAAGCCGCCAGCGACGCGGTTCGCGAAGGCGTCAGCCTGCATCGCGCGCTCGAAATGACCCAGCTGTTCCCGCCGATGATGCGCTACATGGTCGCCAGCGGCGAACAGAGCGGCGAGCTCAACGGCATGCTGGAGCGCGCGGCGGATAACCAGGACCGGGATTTGAGCGCGCAAATTCAGCTGGCCCTCAGCCTGTTTGAACCTCTGCTGGTGGTGGCGATGGCCGGCATGGTGCTGTTTATCGTCCTCGCCATCCTGCAACCGATACTGCAGCTCAATACCCTGATGAGTATGTAATTGTTCTAATGGAGAAAAATATGCAACGACAGCGTGGATTCACCTTACTGGAAATCATGGTGGTGATTGTCATCCTCGGCGTGCTCGCCAGCCTCGTGGTGCCCAACCTGATGGGCAACAAGGAAAAGGCCGACCGGCAAAAAGTGGTCAGCGATCTTGTGGCGCTCGAGGGGGCGCTGGACATGTACAAACTGGATAACAGCCGCTATCCCACCACCGAGCAGGGGCTGCAGGCGCTGGTCAGCGCGCCGTCGGCCGAGCCGCACGCGCGTAACTATCCTGAAGGCGGCTATATTCGCCGTCTGCCGCAGGATCCGTGGGGCAGCGATTACCAGCTGCTGAGCCCCGGCCAGCACGGACAGGTGGATATTTTCAGCCTCGGGCCGGACGGCGTACCGGAGAGCAATGACGATATCGGCAACTGGACAATCGGGAAGAAATAGTGCGACAGCGCGGCTTTACGTTGCTGGAGATGATGCTCATTTTGCTGCTGATCGGCGTCAGCGCGGGCATGGTGATGCTGGCCTTCCCCGCCTCGCGCGACGATAGCTCGGCGCAGGCGCTGGCACGCTTTGAGGCGCAGCTGCGCTTTGTCCAGCAGCGAGGGCTGCAAACCGGCCAGTTTTTTGGCGCCTCGGTGCATCCCGATCGCTGGCAGTTTCTGGTCTTACAGCCCCGCGAAAGCAACGAACCGCCCCCGGCCGGCGACGACTGGAACGGCTATCGCTGGCTCCCCCTGCGCGCCGGACGCGTCGCCACCTCGGGCAGCGTCGCCGGGAACACGCTGCATCTCACTTTTCCGCAGGGCGAGGCCTGGACGCCGGGCGACAATCCCGATGTGCTGATCTTTCCCGGCGGTGAGATGACGCCGTTCCGGCTGACCGTCGGCGAGGGACCGGGTATCGCGTTTAATGCGCGCGGCGAAAGCCTGCCCGAACCGCAGGAGACGCCATGAAAAAGCAGGCCGGTATGACGCTGATTGAAGTGATGGTCGCCCTGGCGGTCTTCGCCCTCGCCGGGCTGGCGGTGATGCAGGCCACGCTCCAGCAAACCCGCCAGCTGGGTCGTATGGAAGAGAAAACCCTGGCCGGTTGGCTGGCGGATAATCAGCTGGTGCAGCTACGGCTGGAAAATCGCTGGCCCGCGCTGAGCTGGTCGGAAACCACGGTGCAGGCGGCGGGCGTCAGCTGGCACATTCGCTGGCAGGGGGTGGAGACCGACCTGCCGCAGCTGCGGGCGCTGGACGTTGAAGTCCGCCGCGCCAAAAGCGATAAAATGCCCGTCTCTTCGCTGCGCACCTACGTGACGCCGCCATGATCCAGCGCGCTCGCGGATTTACCCTCGTCGAAATGCTGCTGGCGCTGGCAATCCTCGCCGCGCTCAGCGTCGCTGCGGTCACGGTGCTGCAAAACGTGATGCGCGCCGATACGCTCACCCGCGATAAGGGCGGGCGCATGCAGGCGTTACAGCTCACGTTCAGCCAGATGGCGGCGGACTTTAGCCAAATCATTCCCCGCCGCAGCCGCGACAGCGCGAGCCTCTTTTTTGCCGGACGTTTTCAGCTCGGCAGCGACGACTGGGCGATCGCCTTTAGCCGCAACGGCTGGCCCAATCCTTTGGGGATCCTGCCGCGTTCGGAAATTCAGAACGTCAGCTACCGCCTGCGTGGGGATCGGCTGGAGCGTCTGAGCTACGACCAGCAGGACCCGCTGCCCGGTAGTCTGCCCACGGTGACCGTTATGCAGCGCGGCGTCCAGGCGTTTCGCCTGCGCTTTTACGCCAGCGGCCGCTGGCAGGATGAATGGCAGCAGACGCAGACGCTGCCGCAGGGGCTGGAAGTCACCCTGACGCTGGAGCAGTCCGGCGAGATCCGCCGGCTGTTTCTGCTTACGCCGGGAGGCAGCCAATGAATACCCGCCAGCGCGGCGTCGCCCTGCTTATGGTGCTGCTGATCCTCGCTCTGATGATGGTGCTGGCGAGCGCCATGACCGAACGCAGCGCGCGGATGTATCAGCAAACCGCCACTACCCTCGATAACCTGCAGGCTAAATGGTACGCGCTGGGGGCGGAAACCCTGGCGGCGGCGCTGCTGCAACGCGACGCGCTCGACTCGCCGAACCAGACCCATCTGGCGCAGAACTGGGCCCAGCAGGGGCGCCGCTTTGCGGTCAATGATGGCGAGATCTACGCCACGATTACCGACGCTCAGGCCTGCTTCAACCTCAACGCCATTAACCAGCTCAGCGGCGACGAAAGCGTTGAAATCCCTTATCCCGCGCAGGTTTTTACCCGACTGCTGGAGAACCTCGGCAGCGAGCCGCTGCGCGCCTTACAGCTGACCGCCGCCCTGCGCGACTGGGTGGATAGCGATCGCCAGGCGCTGCTGAACGGCGCGGAAGACGAAGTCTATATGGCGCAATCCCCCGGCTATCTGACGGGCAATCAGCCGCTGCAGGACGTCAGCGAGCTGCGTCTGCTGGCCGGGATGGACGCCGCGCTCTATCAGCGTCTGCTGCCCTACGTCTGCGCCCTGGCGGACGAGACGCTGCAGGTGAACGTCAATACCCTGCAGCCCGCTCAGGCCGCGCTGCTGGCGGCGCTCTTCCCCGCTGAACTCACCCTCGTCGAAGCCCGGCAGCTGCTGCAGGCCCGCGCGACCACCGGCTGGAGCAGCGTCGCCGCCTTCCTGTCGCAGCCGCTATTACAAAAAACCGATACCGCCGCCGCGCGTCCGTGGCTGGCGGTGCACAGCGAGCGCTTTATCGCCACCTTCAGCGTGGTGATGGGCAGCGCCCGCTATCAGCAACGCAGTCTCCTGCAAAAGCAGGGGCGAACCTTCAGCGTCGTCCAGCGGCGCTACGGAATCTATTGGGTAGCCGATGAATAACCACCATACTTTTTCCGCCGCCGTGCTGATTATTCGCCTCAATCCCGATGCCGCGACGGCGATATGGCGGCTGGCCGCGCCGGGCGACGCGGCGCAGACTGGCGAGTGGCATCCTGACGCTGGCGACCCGACGCTCAGCCTGCTGGCGCAGCGTCATCCGGCCTGGGTGCTGGTGCCCGCCAGCGACTGCGCGTTTCATCGCGTTACCCTGCCCGCCGGCGCGCGCCGAAATGCGCAGCAGGCGCTGGCGTTTTTACTCGAAGAACAGCTGGCAACGGAGATCGAAGAGAGCCATTTTGCCCTGATCCACCGGGATAAAAGCGACTGTGCCGTGGCGGTGGTCGGGCGGGAGAAGATGCGCGCATGGCAGGCCTGGTGCGAGGGGCTCGGACTCAACGTGCTGGCCCTGACGCCGGATGCCCTTGCCCTGCCGCAGAACCCGACCGGCTGGAGCGCCGTACGCTGCGGCGAACAGTGGCTGTTTCGCTGCGAGACGTGCAGCGGTATGGCGGTGGAAACCCCATGGCTCGGCGAACTGCTGGTTCACTGGCCTGACCTCGCGCCCATCGCCTGCTACTCACCGCCGCCGGATATCGCCGCGCCGTGGCAGCCTCGCCCGGCGCAGGATTTGCTGGCGCTGGCGGCGAGCAACCCGCAGGCGCGCAAAATCTGCTTACGCCAGGGCAATTTTGCCGCGAAACGCCGGCCGCCGACGCCCCGACGCTGGCGGCCGACGATTGTCGCAACCCTGGCGCTACTGCTGCTGTGGAGCGGAAATCGCCTCCACGACCATCTCGCCCTGGCGCGTCAGGCCGACGCCGCCGTGCAGGCCAGCCGTGATTTTTACCGCCAGTGGTTCAAAGCGGAAAAAAATCTCGTCAATCCACGCCTGCAAATGCAGCAGCATCTGCGCCGTCTGGAAAGCGTGAGCGCCCGGCCGGCGCTCATCTCACGGCTCGGCGCCCTGCAGCAAATCATCGCCGAAACGCCGGGCATTCGTCTGCGCGCCCTGAGCTTTGACGCCGCGCGCAACGCGCTGCAGTTGGAGATATCCGCCGTTTCATCGCAGGCTCTGGCGCAGTTCAGCCAGCGGGCGCGGGCGGGGTTTCGCGTGCAGACCGGCGAGATGAAGCCGCGCGCCGACGGTATTGAAGGGCGTCTGACGCTGGAGGGGAACGATGGATAACCTGCTCGCCTTATGGCAACAGCGTACGCGCCGCGAACGGCATCTGCTGCTGGGGATGGGCGTCATGCTGCTTATTGGCCTGATTTATTACGCCCTCTGGCAGCCCTGGCAAAATCGCGAGGCGCAGTGGCGGCAAACGCTGGCCAGGGAGCAGTCCAGCCTGCGGTGGATGCGCCAGCAGACCCCGCTTCTCCAGCAGCTTAACCAGCGGAAACCTTCTGCCGCGCCGGAAGAACCCTCAACGGTGATTATGCGCGAAGCCGGCCGCCACGGTATCGCTATCGTTCGCCTGCAGCCGCAGGGCTCCCGCCTGAGCCTTACCGTGCAGCCCGCCGATTTCCAGACGCTGATGGCATGGCTGGACGCGCTGGGGCAGGCGGGGATGACTACCGCCACCCTGGCGGTGACCGCCGTGGCGCAGCAGCCCGGTTGGGTGACGATTAATACGCTGGTGCTGGAGCGCAGCGATGAAAAATAAACTCACTATCGCCCTGCTGCTGGCGGCGGTCTATCTCTTCTGGCTGCTGCTTAGCGCACCGGCGCAGCTGCTTACTCTGGCGCTACCGGGCGGCGCGCGGCTCGGCGAAACCACGGGCACCCTGTGGCAAGGAGAAGCCCGTCAGGCCAGTTGGCTCGGTTTTGACATCGCCCATTTACGCTGGGAGTTTGGCTTTTCGTCGTGGCTTCCCGGCTGGCATATCGCGTTTAACGACCCCTCCGGCCTGCGCGGCCGGGCCTGGCTGCACGGTCTGAACGACGTTGTGGTGCGCGAGGGGCGACTCGCGGCGCCGGCCCGGACGCTCGGCCAGCGGTTAGCATCCGGCATACCGCTGGAGGCTCGCGGTCAGGTTGTGCTGACGCTGCCCGAGGCCCGCTTTAACGCCGGCGGTTGCCGACAGATGACCGCCAGCACCGTGCAGTGGCGGGATGCGGCGCTCAGCTCCCCCGCCGGGTCGCTCGAACTGGCCCAGGTCAACGGCAAATTAAGCTGTACCCCGGCGGGCGCGCTGACTGTCGCCCTGACCCAGGACTCCCGCCAGCTTAGCCTCGCAGGACAGGGCGTTCTGACGCCCAACGGGCGCTATACGTTTAACGGTACGCTGCAGACCCGCCAGACGGCTCCGGCGCTGCTGACGCTGCTGCTCGCGCAAAACGGCCGCAAAGATGAGCAGGGGCGCACGCCGTGGCAGTGGCAGTGGCAGGGGCAGTGGCGCTCCGGGGAGAAAAAATAGAGATGGAAAATATCGCGCTGTTACCCGAGTTCGCCGCGCAATTCCCGTCAATCTGGGGTGGCTTTTTATTCCTGTCCGGACTGGCGTTCGGCAGCTTTTTTAACGTCGTTATCCATCGTTTACCGCTGATGATGGAACGCGCAGAGGGGGTAAATCTCTGCCTCCCCGCCTCGTTCTGCCCGCAGTGCCGTCAGCCTATCGCCTGGCGGGACAATATCCCGCTGCTGAGCTTTTTATGGCTCATGGGGCGCGCGCGCTGCTGCGGGCAGCCGATCTCGCGTCGCTATCCCCTGATGGAGCTGACGACCGGCGCGCTGTTTGTACTCGCGGGGTACCTGATGGCTCCGGGTATGCCGCTGCTGGGCGGGCTAATTTTCGTGTCCGTACTGCTGATCCTCGCCGCCATCGACGCGCAAACGCAGCTGCTGCCTGACAGGCTGACGCTGCCGCTGCTGTGGGCCGGGCTGCTGTTCAATCTTTCCGATACCTTCGCGCCACTGGCGGAGGCGGTCATTGGCGCGATGGTCGGGTATTTGTCGCTGTGGTCGGTGTACTGGGTGTTCCGTCTGCTGACCGGTAAAGAGGCGCTGGGCTACGGCGATTTCAAGCTGCTGGCAGCGCTCGGCGCGTGGCTCGGCTGGCAGCCGCTGCCGCAGACGCTGCTGCTGGCTTCCGCCAGCGGTCTGGTCTGGACGCTGCTGCAGCGCCTGGTAACCCGTCGTTCGCTCGAACAACCTCTGGCCTTCGGCCCCTGGCTGGCGCTGGCGGGCGGCGGCATCTTTTTGTGGAGCCAGGTATAAAACATCCCCTGCTCGCGCTGCGCTTAGCAGGGCTACTGGCGGTGCTGGTCCGGTAGCCCGGGTAAGGCGTTTACGCCGCAACCCGGGAACTCTCCGGCTACGAATACTTTTTGGTGCGCCGGGTCGGGGCGGTATTGGCCGGATCGTCGGGCCAGACGTGCTTGGGATAGCGCCCTTTCATCTCTTTTTGCACCTCGCGGTAGCTCCCCTGCCAGAAGGCGCCTAAATCGCGGGTGATCTGCAGCGGGCGCTGCGCCGGCGAAAGCAGCTCCAGCACCAGCGGCACGCGCCCCTGGGCGATAGTCGGAGTGGTCGCCTCGCCAAACATCTCCTGCATCCGCACCGCCAGCGCCGGCGGGTTTTCATCGTGATAACGAATCGCGATGCGGCTACCGGTCGGCACCGTATAGTGCGTGGGCAGCTCGCTGTCCAGCTTCTGGCGCAGCGGCCACGGCAGCCAGTTTTGCAGCGCCTGACGCACGTCCAGCGCCTTCAGGGCGCGCAGCGAATGGACGCCCGCCATCTGCGGCAGCAGCCACTGTTCAAGCGAGGCCAGCAGCGACGCCTCGTCAACGGCCGGCCACGCCTCCTCCGGCAGCCACCGCGCCGCGCAGTGTAGCCGCAGACGCAGCTGCTCCGCCTCCGGCGTCCAGGTTAGCACGCTCAGTCCCTTCTCGCGGATCCCGTTGAGCATCGCCTGGTGCAGCTCCTCTTCCGACGGCTTCGCCAGCGGCTGGGTCTTAATCACCAGGCGTCCGATACAGGTGCGCCGCCAGGCCTTCAGCGTTCCTAACGCCTCATCCCACTCGACGATATCGGAACGCCGGGCCAGGGCCGGACACTGCTCAATCAACGCGTGAATATCGACCGGCAGCGCCAGCAGGATCCGCGCGTCCGGCGATGCGCTTCCCTGCAGCAGCAGCGGCGCAATCAGCCATTCGTGGCGGCCCAGCGCATCGTCGGCGTCGAGCATCGCCCCCATCCCGTTAGCCAGCTGGTAGCGCCCCTCCTGGCCGCGACGATGGGCGATACGGTCGGCAAAAGCGGAGGCCAGCAGCGCCGCGATGCTGTCGGCGTCGGGCTGACCGCCGCGAACCGCCAGCCTTTTCATCAGCTGCTGCGCCCGCTGCTGCCAGTTACCCTGCTGACGGGCAAACGCCGCGCTAAGATCGCTATTGCCGCCGCGCGGCGGCTCTTCAAGGATCGCCGCCAGTTTAGCCGCCGTGGCGGCGCCATCGGCATCCTCCGCCGCGGTCAGCATCGCCGCCAGGCGCGGATCGTTGCCCAACGCCGCCATTTTGCGCCCGTGCGCCGACAGCCGCTCGCCTTCCAGCGCAGAAAGGTCGGTGAGCAGACGCCGGGCCGCCGCCAGGTTGGTCGCAGGCGGCAGATCCAGCCAGCTGAGCTGGGCCGGGTCCTGGCATCCCCACTGCAGCAGCTCCAGCAGCAGCGACGACAGATCGCTTTGCAGAATTTCCGGGTCGCCCTGCGCCGCCGCGCGCTCGGCCTGCTCTTTAGCCAGCAGATGCAGGCAGATCCCCGGTTCCAGACGCCCGGCGCGTCCGGCGCGCTGGGTCATTGAGGCCTGGCTGATGCGCTGCGTCACCAGGCGAGTGAGCCCGGTGCGGGCGTCAAAGCGGGCGACGCGCTCCTGGGCGCTATCCACCACCAGCCGAATCCCCTCGATGGTCAGACTGGTCTCGGCGATATTGGTCGCCAGCACCACTTTGCGCATCCCGGCGGGCGCGGGCAGTATCGCCTTACGCTGCTCGCTCAGCGGCAGCGCGCCGTACAGGGGGCAAAGGATCACATCGCTCGCCACCCGCTCCGCCAGCCGCTCCTGAACGCGCTGAATCTCTCCCACCCCGGGCAGAAACAGCAGCATTGAGCCATTTTCGCTGCGCAGCAGCTCCGCGGCGGCCACCGCCACCGCCTCGTCAAAGCGCTGATGGGCCGGCAGCGGCAGAAAACGCCGCTCAACCGGAAACGCGCGCCCTTCGGAAACGATAACCGGCGCCTCCGGCAGCAGCCGCTGCAGGCGTTCATTGTCCAGCGTCGCCGACATAATCAGCAGTTTGAGATCGTCGCGCAGCCCCTGCTGAACGTCGAGCAGCAGCGCCAGCGCCAGATCCGCCTGCAGGCTGCGTTCGTGGAATTCATCGAGGATCGCCAGCCCCACGCCGCTCAGCTCCGGATCGCGCTGGATCATCCGCGTTAAAATGCCCTCCGTCACCACTTCGAGGCGCGTGTTCGGCCCGACGCAGGTCTCCGCGCGCATGCGATAGCCCACGGTCTCGCCGGGCTTCTCTCCCAGCAGTTCCGCCAGCCGCTGCGCCACGTTACGCGCGGCCAGCCGCCGCGGCTCCAGCAGGATTATGCGTCCGTTGATGTTACCTTCGGCGAGGATTTGCAGCGGCAGCCAGGTGGATTTCCCGGCGCCGGTTGGCGCATTAAGCAGAACCTGCGGCGCATGCCGCAGGGCAGAAAGAAGTTCAGGGAGGACGGCGGCAACCGGCAATGAGGACACGAAACGCTCCGGAGGTTAACATTTGCGGGCAAGCATTGTAGCATCCCGGTAATTCATTACCGAGTCTCTATCATGTCCGAGCCGAAAAGGCTGTTTTTCGCCATTGAACTACCCGGGGACGTTCAGCAGCAGATCGTGCACTGGCGCGCCGCCAGCTTTCCCGGCGATGCGGGGCGACCGGTGGCGGCGGCTAACCTCCATCTGACGCTGGCGTTTCTTGGCGAGGTGAGCGCGGACAAGCAGCGGGCGCTGTCAGCGATGGCCGGACGGATCCGCCAGCCGGGCTTTACCCTGACGCTTGACGATGCCGGGCAGTGGCTGCGTTCGCGGGTGGTGTGGCTGGGCACCCGTCAGCCGCCGCGCGGGGTGCTGCAATTAGCGAATATGCTGCGCGCCCAGGCCGCCCGCAGCGGCTGCTATCAGAGCCCGCAGCCGTTTCATCCGCATATCACCCTGCTGCGCGACGCGCGCCACGCGGTGCCGATTCCGCCGCCCGGATTTAGCTGGGCGTTTGCGGTCAACGAATTTGTGCTCTACGAATCCAGCTTTAGCCGCGGGCGCACCCGCTATCAGGCGCTGGAACGTTATCCCTTCGACAAGGAAAGCTGATGCTGTTCACTCCTCCCCTGCAGTCTGCCACCCTGGTTAAACGTTACAAACGGTTTCTCGCCGACGTGGTCACCCCCGACGGTCGCGAGCTGACCCTGCACTGTCCCAACACCGGCGCCATGACCGGCTGCGCCGCGCCGGGCGATACCGTCTGGTATTCCACCTCAGATAATCCTAAGCGCAAATATGCCCACACGTGGGAATTAACTGAAACCGTAGAGGGCGCGACAATTTGTGTTAATACTCTACGTGCTAACACGTTGGCAAAAGAGGCGATTCTGGCAGGAAATATTCCCGAGCTTTTGGGCTATAACGCGCTGAAAAGCGAAGTGAAGTATGGTGATGAAAGCAGCCGCATTGATATTCTGTTACAAGCAGATGACCAACAAAACTGCTATATTGAAGTGAAATCGGTTACGTTGGCGGAAAAGGAATACGGTTACTTCCCCGATGCGGTTACCGCACGCGGTCAGAAGCACCTGCGGGAGCTGATGAGCGTGGCGGCAGCGGGCGATCGGGCGGTGATTTTGTTCGCCGTGCTGCACTCGGCGATAGACCGTTTCTCACCCGCGCATCATATTGATGCCAGATACGCACAGCTATTGATTGAGGCGCAAAACAAGGGGGTGGAAATTCTCGCCTACAAGGCGGAACTTTCTACCGAGATGATGACTCTGAATAAGCCGATTACCGTGGTGTTAACCCCCGGTAAATAAACGGCTAAATAGTATTCGGGTCGCGAGCGCAAATACGCTTTTCCTCACAGGGTTGTCAAGTGTAACGTTTAGATAATTGCTATCCGGAAAAGCATCTGCTATTTATAGCGGCCTGATTTTTCCCCCAACACGGGGATCGATAGTGCGTGTTAAGGAGAAGCAACATGCAAGAAGGGCAAAACCGTAAAACATCGTCCCTGAGTATTCTCTCCATCGCTGGGGTGGAGCCGTACCAAGTGAAGCCGGGCGAAGAGTATATGAACGAAGCCCAGCTGGCGCACTTCAAGCGCATTCTTGAAGCGTGGCGTAATCAACTTAGGGATGAAGTGGATCGCACCGTAACGCATATGCAGGATGAAGCTGCTAACTTCCCGGATCCGGTAGACCGTGCCGCTCAGGAAGAAGAGTTCAGCCTGGAGCTGCGTAACCGCGACCGCGAACGTAAACTGATCAAAAAGATCGAGAAAACGCTGAAAAAAGTCGAAGACGAAGATTTCGGCTTCTGTGAATCCTGTGGCGTTGAGATTGGTATCCGTCGTCTGGAAGCGCGTCCGACCGCCGACCTGTGCATTGATTGCAAAACGCTGGCGGAAATTCGCGAAAAACAGATGGCAGGCTAATCACTTCGCTGACGCATCTCTGGCGGGAGCTTTCTCCCGCCCTGATGCTTTAGTCATACGATGACAGATTCCCACTACATCGGGCGCTTTGCCCCCTCACCTTCCGGCGAACTCCACTTCGGCTCATTGATTGCCGCGCTTGGCAGCTATCTCCAGGCTCGGGCGCAGAACGGTATCTGGCGCGTGCGCATTGAAGATATCGATCCGCCGCGTGAAGTCCCCGGCGCCGCCGAGACTATTCTTCGTCAGTTAGAGCACTTCGGCCTGCACTGGGACGGAGAGGTACTCTGGCAGTCAAAACGCCACGAAGCCTATCGTGAGCGCCTGGCCTGGCTACGCGAGCAGGGCCTCTGCTACTACTGCACCTGCACCCGCGCGCGTATCCACGCTATCGGCGGCCTTTACGACGGCCACTGCCGGGATTTACGCCTCGGCGCGGAAAACGCCGCTCTGCGCCTGCGGCAAACGCGTCCGGTCCTCGAATTTTATGACCAGCTACGCGGCACCATCGTCGCCGACGAGCCTCTGGCGCGTGAAGATTTTATTATCCACCGTCGCGATGGGCTGTTCGCCTATAATCTGGCGGTGGTGGTGGACGATCATTTTCAGGGCGTCAGCGAAATCGTCCGCGGCGCCGATCTTATCGAGCCGACGGTGCGGCAAATTTCGCTCTATCAGCATTTTGGCTGGCAGGCGCCGGACTATATCCATTTGCCGCTGGCTCTCAACGCGCAGGGCAATAAACTGTCGAAGCAAAACCACGCTCCGGCGTTATCTACAGGCGATCCGCGCCCGGAAATTGTGCGGGCGCTAACGTTTCTTAATCAGGATGTCATTCAGGAATGGCAGACGCTGAGCATTGAGGATTTACTCAAGTACGCGGTAGCGAACTGGCGGCCGGAGCAAATCCAGCATTCTCAAATGCGTTCTGCTGAGCTATGATTAGCCGCTATTTTTTTGTCCTGAAGTCCGTCTGACACTACGAGGTGTACCATTTTTACCCGAGTCGCTAATTTTTGCCGTAAGGTGCTAAGCCGTGAAGAGCGCGAGGCAGAAGCCGCCGTCGAACAACTACATATGACGGTTATCCCGCGCGAGCAGCATGCAATTTCCCGCAAAGATATCAGTGAAAATGCCCTCAAGGTCATGTACAGACTCAATAAGGCGGGCTACGAATCGTGGCTGGTCGGCGGCGGCGTACGCGATCTGCTGCTGGGCAAAAAACCCAAAGATTTTGACGTCACCACCAACGCCACGCCGGAGCAGGTGCGTAAGCTGTTCCGCAACTGCCGCCTGGTCGGCCGTCGCTTCCGCCTGGCGCACGTGATGTTCGGGCCGGAAATTATCGAAGTCGCGACCTTCCGCGGCCATCACGAAGGCCACACCACCGATCGCGTCACCTCCCAGCGCGGCCAGAACGGCATGCTGCTGCGCGACAATATCTTCGGTTCGATTGAAGAAGACGCCCAGCGTCGCGACTTTACCATCAACAGCCTCTATTACAGCGTGGCGGATTTCACCGTCCGCGACTACGTCGGCGGCATGAAAGATCTGCAGGATGGCGTCATCCGCCTGATCGGCGATCCGGAAACCCGCTATCGCGAAGATCCGGTGCGCATGCTGCGCGCGGTGCGTTTTGCGGCGAAGCTCAGTATGAGCATCAGCGAAGAGACCGCCGAACCGATTCCGCGCCTGGCGACGCTGCTGCACGATGTGCCCCCGGCGCGCCTGTTTGAAGAAGTGTTAAAGCTGCTGCAGGCCGGCGACGGCTATCAAACCTATCTCCTGCTGCGCGAATATAATCTGTTCCAGCCGCTGTTCCCGACCATTACCCGCTACTTCACCGAGCGCGGCGATAGCCCGATGGAGCGCATCATCAGCCAGGTGCTGAAGAATACCGATAACCGCATTCGCAACGATATGCGCGTTAATCCGGCGTTCCTGTTCGCGGTAATGTTCTGGTACCCGCTGCTGGAAACCGCGCAGAAAATCGCTCAGGAGAGCGGGCTGGCCTACTACGACGCCTTCGCGCTGGCGATGAACGACGTGCTGGACGAGGCCTGCCGTACGCTGGCGATCCCGAAACGCATCACCACCCTGGTGCGCGACATCTGGCAGCTTCAGCTACGGATGTCCCGCCGTCAGGGCAAACGCGCGTGGAAGCTGATGGAGCATCCCAAATTCCGCGCCGCCTACGATCTGCTGGAGCTGCGCGCCGGCGCAGAGAACAATAGCGAACTACAGCGCCTGACCAAATGGTGGGGCGAGTTCCAGGTCGCCGCGCCGCCGGCTCAGAAAGATATGCTGGATGATTTAGGCGACGATCCGGCTCCACGTCGCCGCCACCGCCGTCCGCGCAAACGCGCGCCGCGTCGCGAAGGTAGCGCATGACGCTCGCTTATATCGCTATCGGCAGCAATCTGGCCTCGCCGCTGGAGCAGGTTAACGCTGCCGTCAACGCGCTGTCGGAGATTCCTGGCAGCCGGGTGATAAGCGTTTCCTCTTTCTACCGTACGCCGCCGCTGGGGCCACAGGATCAGCCTGACTATCTCAACGCCGCCGTGGCGCTGGAAACGACCCTGGACGCAGACGCGCTGCTCAATCACACCCAGCGCATCGAACTGCAGCAGGGCCGCACGCGTAAAGCTGAACGCTGGGGACCGCGCACGCTGGACCTCGACATCATGCTGTTTGGCAATGAGGTGATTAACACCCCGCGCCTGACCGTACCGCACTACGATATGCAAAACCGCGGTTTTATGCTGTGGCCGCTGTTTGAAATCGCCCCTGAGCTGCGTTTCCCCGACGGCCCGGCGCTGCGCGACGTGCTGGCCAATCTCGGCGCGGAAAAACCCGCCGCCTGGTAATACCCCTTCATTTTTTAGCAATTACGGCGATCGTGGTAATCGGTTGCCTAAAACCATTGCCCCCCTGAATGCGGCTGCTAGAATGCCGGTTAAAATGACTTTCATCATCAGGAAACGTTATGAAACCGACCACTATCGCCCTGCTGCAGAAATGCAAACAGGAGAAGAAACGCTTCGCCACTATCACCGCCTACGACTACAGCTTTGCGAAGCTGTTTGCCGATGAGGGTATCAACGTGATGCTGGTCGGCGATTCGCTGGGCATGACGGTGCAGGGCCACGACTCCACCCTGCCGGTGACCGTAGAAGACATTGCCTATCACACGCGCGCGGTGCGCCGCGGAGCGCCCAACTGTCTGCTGCTCGCCGATCTGCCGTTTATGGCTTACGCCACGCCGGAACAGACCTTCGAGAACGCCGCCATCGTGATGCGCGCGGGAGCCAATATGGTCAAAATCGAGGGCGGCGCATGGCTGGCGGACACCGTGAAAATGCTTGCCGAGCGCGCGGTGCCGGTGTGCGGGCACCTCGGTCTGACGCCCCAGTCGGTGAACGTCTTCGGCGGCTATAAAATTCAGGGCCGCGGCGATGCCGGGCAAGTTCTGCTGGATGACGCGCTGGCGCTGGAAGCGGCGGGCGCGCAGCTGCTGGTGCTGGAGTGCGTACCGGTCGAGCTGGCGAAACGCGTCACCGAGGCGTTAACCATCCCGGTGATCGGCATCGGCGCGGGCAACGTCACCGACGGGCAAATCCTCGTCATGCATGACGCATTCGGCATTACCGGCGGCCATATTCCCAAATTTGCCAAAAATTTCCTGAGCACAGCGGGCGACATGCGCGCCGCGGTACGGCAATATGTTGCCGAAGTGGAGTCCGGCGTCTATCCGGGCGAAGAACACAGTTTCCATTAAGGAGTGTTGTTGTGCTGATTATTGAAACCCTGCCGCTGCTGCGCCAGCATATCCGTCGTTTACGCCAGGAAGGCAAGCGCATTGCGCTGGTTCCCACCATGGGCAACCTGCACGATGGTCATATGAAGCTGGTTGATACCGCCAAAGCCAGCGCGGATGTGGTGGTGGCCAGTATCTTCGTCAACCCTATGCAGTTCGACCGCGCCGAGGATCTGGCGCGCTATCCGCGTACCCTGCAGGACGATTGCGAAAAGCTGAACAAGCGTAAGGTCGATTTTGTCTTTGCCCCTGCCGCGGCGGAAATCTATCCGCACGGCCTCGAAAATCAGACTTACGTGGATGTTCCGGGGCTGTCGACGATGCTCGAGGGCGCCAGTCGTCCGGGCCACTTCCGCGGCGTTTCCACTATCGTCAGCAAGCTGTTCAACCTGATCCAGCCGGACGTCGCCTGCTTCGGCGAAAAAGACTTCCAGCAGCTGGCGCTGATCCGCAAAATGGTGGCCGATATGGGCTACGACATCGAGATTATCGGCGTACCGATTATGCGCGCGAAAGATGGGCTGGCGCTCAGTTCGCGCAACGGCTATCTCAGCGCAGACCAGCGCAAAGTTGCGCCGGGGCTGTATAAGGTGATGAATGGCGCGGCGGAGAAGCTGGCGGCCGGCGAGCGCAATCTTGACGAGATTATCGCGATTGCCGCGCAGGAGCTGAACGAAAAAGGCTTCCGCGCCGATGATATCCAGATCCGCGATGCCGACACGCTGCTCGACCTGACGGAAAACAGCCAGCGCGCGGTGATCCTGATGGCGGCATGGCTCGGCGAAGCGCGTTTGATCGACAACCAGATAGTGGCGCTCGTTCGGTAGACACGGGTTAAAAATCGGGCAATACTGCCTGGAATTTCCTCAAGGCGGGCGTCACGTCCGCTTTGTTATCGTTAAGCTTTAAAGGTAGACGTTATGATTCGTAATATGCTGCAGGGCAAACTCCACCGCGTAAAAGTCACGCAGGCCGACCTGCACTATGAAGGCTCCTGCGCTATTGATCAGGATTTCCTGGATGCGTCCGGCATCCTTGAAAACGAGGCAATTCATATCTGGAACGTGACCAACGGTAATCGTTTCTCCACCTACGCCATCGCCGCGGAGCGAGGTTCGCGAATTATCTCCGTGAACGGCGCGGCGGCACACTGTGCGAGCGTCGGCGATATTCTGATTATCGCCAGCTTCGTCACCATGCCTGACGAAGAAGCCCGCACCTGGCAGCCGAAAGTGGCCTATTTCGAAGGCGAAAACGAAATGAAGCGCCAGGCCAAAGCGATTCCGGTGCAGGTTGCCTGATATTATCAATAGCTCCGGAACTCTATCCGGAGCTATTATTTTTTTGATTTATATTATTCTTCGATATAATATGATCATTGCGATCAATATGATTCACCGCCCACCTACGCGCTTTCTCAATCACATCATTAGATTATTTAAAAATAGACTTACCCCCTTATCACACATAGAAAGCAAAAATCAATCCGTCATTACTTACATTATTTTGTAAAAATATTAAGTATTAGCCCTCATCTAAAAGAATAGAATCATTGGCACCTAAATATTATTTAGGCTGCTCCCACGCGTTATGGGAAAGTTTAATTTTATATGGATGTTTATCTATGAATAAGTTAACCATTGCTGCCGCATCAATTATTCTGGCTTTGGGCTCCGCTTCCGCATTTGCTGAAGATACGGTAACTACAATCGGTAACGACGTTGGTCTCATCACATTTGATGGCGCAGTTTCTGATACCACTTGCACCATCACCACTAATAACGGCATTAATGCAAACAACGTCACCATTAGCATGCCGGTGGTAAAAAAATCAGAAGTTGAAGGTACCAGCGTTGATGCAGGCGTTGGCTCAAAAGAGTTCGAACTGCACCTGAGCAGCTGCCCGGACACGCTGACCAAAGCATCCGCGACCTTTACCTCTCAGCAGTTTGCCGAACTCTCTAACGGCACGCTGAAAACCGATCCGAGCGTCACCGGTCATGCCGATAACGTGAGCCTGGCGCTGTTTAACAACAGCACCACCGACACCAGTCGCATTCAGGTTGGCCTGCCGAATAACAACACGCAGGTCGCCTCCCTGAAAGGCGGCGAAGGCGTACTGGCTTATCGCGTTGCCTACGTTCCAGGCGCCGATTGGGTGAAAGGCACCAACGATATCACCGCGGGTAAAGTGACGAGCAACGCGACGTTTACTATGTCTTACGAGTAATCGTAACGTAATGGATTGTGCGTCTGCGGCTGAAAGCAGGCGCATTGCAGGGAGCTGATGGTTATGGATCGTTTTACCCAACTTACGCTGACATCGCTGGTATGCGCCAGCGCGGCGTTCAGTACGCTTAATGCCCGTGCGGATATCGTTATTTCCGGCACCCGTATTATCTATCCCCAGTCGTCCAAAGACGTCACCGTTAAAATGGAAAATCGCGGTAATAACCCGCTGCTGGTACAGTCGTGGCTTGATGACGGTCGCGATACCGTTAATCCTCAGGAGCTGAAGCTGCCGTTTGTCGTCACGCCGCCGGTCTCGCGCATCGACCCGTCGAAGGGGCAAACCGTACGTATTACGTGGACCCAACAACCTCTGGCCCAGGATCGGGAATCGCTGTTCTGGTTTAACGTCCTTGAGGTGCCGCCAAAAGCAAAAGATGCCGATAGCCAAAACGCATTGCAGCTGGCGTTTCGCACCCGCATTAAGATGTTTTTTCGCCCGGATGGTTTGCAGGGCGATCCGGCGGTTGCCGCCGGTAATCTGCAATGGACGCAGCAAGGAACCGCGTTAATCGCCAATAATAGCAGCCCTTATTATATATCAATGGCTAAAGCGACCATTACCGTGAAGGGAAAAAAAATAGAGGTCGATTCTCACACTATTCCTCCGCTCTCTCATGAAACGATCCCCGTTAAAAATGCGCCAGCATTACAGGGAGGGGGAATTGAATATATCGCTATTAACGATTTTGGTGGTACCGAAAAACATCAAGCCACCATCAATTAATTGTTACTGCTGAAGGACCTCAGCCTTTACAAGAACAGGGACAACATGTTTTTTCGTCGATCGTTATTGTGTACAACGCTATATATTGCACTGCCGTCCTCAGTAATGGCGGAACAAGCGCTTTCAGCGGCTTCAGATGAAGTTGAATTTAACGATCAGTTTTTATTCAGTACCGGTAGCAATATTGACGTCAGCCGTTTTTCTAAAGGGAATCCGGTGCCGCCGGGCACCTATAAGACGCAAGTTTTACTGAATAATCAGCCGAAGATGCTGGTGGATTTTACCTTTAATGATAACGGTACGCCTCGCGCAACGCCCTGCTTCACCGCAAAGCTGCTGGCGCAAATTGGCGTAAAAACGGTGGGAATGGATCTCGAATCCGCGGCCTGTATCGATATTGCGCAACAGTATCCGCAATCGACGTGGAATTATGATATCGGCACCCAGGAGCTCTCGCTCTCAATGCCGCAAATTTACACCCTTAAACACCCTAACGGTTACGTCGATCCTTCACTCTGGCAGAACGGGATTAACGCCGCGATGGTTTCTTACGATCTCAACGCCTGGCATAACGAAAGCGACAGCAGCAGCTCCGATTCGGTTTATGCCGGATTGAAGTACGGCGTGAATGTCGGCGCCTGGCATCTACGGGCCAGGGGCAACGCCAACTGGGATGAAGACTCCGGTAGCGATTACACCAGCCAGGATATTTATCTCCAGCGCGATGTCGCCGCATTACGCTCGCAGTTTCTGATCGGCGACTCTTATACCCGCGGTGATGGCTTCGATTCGTTCAGCCTGCGCGGCGTACGTTTTTACAATGACGATCGCATGCTGCCCGGCGGCGCCTCAACCTACGCCCCGGAGATCCGCGGCGTGGCGAAAAGTAATGCGAAGATCGTGATTAAGCAGAACGGTAATAAGATTTATGAAACCACCGTCCCACCGGGGCCCTTTGCTATCACCGATCTCAGCACTACCGGCTATGGTAGCGACCTGGATGTCTCCATTGAAGAAGCGGACGGCAGCATCCGTACTTTCTCGGTACCCTACTCATCGGTCACTCAAATGCTCAGGCCCGGATATGGACGCTGGGATATCGGCGCCGGGGAACTGCATGATGACGGTTTACATGACAGGCCCAGGTTAGGTTACGCCACGGGATATTACGGCTTAAACAACACCTTCACCGGCTATGCTGGCTTTCAGTATATGGATATCGGCTACTACGCCGGGTTAGCAGGTATCGCGACGAATACGCCCATCGGCGCGTTCGCTTTTGACATCACGCATTCAACCACCGCTATGGATAATCTGGAGACCCTGACGGGCCAGAGCTATCGCGTGACGTGGAGCAAACTACTCAGGGAATCAAATACCTCATTCAACATTGCCGCCTGGCGTTTCTCCACCGAAAACTATATGTCGTTACGCGACGCGGCCACCTTAAATAGCAACGTCAAACGTCATGATAATGCGTCGCAGCAGGAGTACTCCCGTTTTCAGCGGATGAAAAATCAGTTCCAGGTCAATGTGAGTCAGCCGATATCCCTTTGGGAATCCAGCAGCGGCAACCTGTATGTAAGCGGTAGCTGGGAGGATTACTGGAACAAAACCTCCTCTACCTCCCAGTACTCTATCGGTTATAACGACGCATTTTCATGGGCCAGCTATAGCGTTTCACTCCAGCGTTCCTATAACGAATATGGCGATAAGGACGACAGCGTTTACCTCAATCTGAGTATTCCGCTGGAAAACCTGCTGGGACACAACAAACGGCCGCTCGGTTTTTCAACCATCAATACCAGCGTCAACAGCGACCTGAAGTCGAACAATAACATCTCCACCAGCGCCAACGGCAATACCGACGACTATCGCTTCAGCTACAGCCTTAACACCAGCGCCAGCCGGTCAGATGGCTCGTCAATCAACCAGGTTGGCGGTTACGGCAGCTACAGCAGCCCGTGGGGGCCCTTAAGCCTGTCGGCTTCTGCTTCCGATGATGACAGCCGCCAGTACTCCATGAGCTACAGCGGCGGCATGCTGCTGCATTCCGGCGGCTTGACTCTGGCCCCGGGCAGTATTGGCGATACCGATACCCTGGCGCTGGTGCACGCCTCCGGGGCGGAAGGCGCTCGTTTAACGAATGGCGACGGGCGTATTAATCGCTTTGGCTATGCCATTCAACCTTACTTATCCGCCTATCGGGAAAATAGCGTCGGTCTCAACATCGACACAATGGAAGAAGATGTTGAAGTGAAGAATACCAGTACGGTCGTGGTCCCCCGCAGTGGCTCCGTTGTGCGGGTTGATTTCGAAACCAACGAAGGGCGCTCACTCCTGCTGGAGCTTCAGCGCTCCGACAAGGGGTTTATCCCGCTCGGCGCGGATGTGCAAAACGAACGGGGCGAATCTATCGGCACGGTCGGACAGGCCGGTATGGCCTATGTTCGCGGCGTCACGGAAAGCGGAACACTACAGGTTATCTGGGGAAGCGGCCGCGAAGGACGCTGCACCGTTCATTATCAGCTCGCTGATAGCGGTGCCGATAGAAAAGTGGGGCTTACCCGTCTACTGAGTCATCAACGCTGCCAGATGTAACGGCACTTTTTTACAGGGAACAGAATGAAGATAATCAGTTTTAGAAAACGCTGCCTGCTGGGCTGTAGCGGCATTTTACTCGCTACCGCGTTACCGGGTCAGGCAACATCGCTGGATGTCACCTTTACCGCTAACCTGCGCGAAACGACCTGCGATATGGCCATTGAAGGCGGCAGCGGCGATGGCAAAAACAACACCATTCCTGTCGGCGCGAATGGCATAGTGAGCCTGGATAAAATTATCAGCGGCGACAGCGCGGCGCAGGCAACCTTTAAGCTGAAAATCACGGAATGCCCGAGCAGCCTGCAGTCGCTTAAAACCACCATCAGCGGGACGAAATCGGCGGAAAAAGAGACGGTGATTCTGAATGGTAACGCAACGGCAGATGCTGCGGGAGCCCTTGGGATCACTATCGCCAGAGCTTCCGCCACCGATGCCCCTTTCGTGATTAATGCGGGCTCGGACACGGGTCGACTGGTATGGACCAGCCAGGAAATTAACAACAAAGAAGTTCCTCTGGTCGCGACGCTGGTTGAAACGCAGACGGGACAAGGCACGACGGGTGCCTTTAGCGCTTTGGCCACTTTCAACTTCACCTACGAATAATCATCAGAAAAGGAACCTCTTGATGAAAAAAATCTCTTTTCTGGGCGGTGTTGTCGGCACGTTGCTTTTTTCTGCGCCCTCTATTGCCGAGATAACCGGAACCAGCAGCATTTCCGCCACTTTTACCTCGACAATTCAAGCCGGTACCTGCACGGCGCAGATTCAGAACGCCAGCGGTCAGCCCATGAGTACGCTGAATTTCGGCGATGTATTTAAATCCGATCTGGTTAAGCAAAGCCGCAGCGAACCGTTCAAGGTAGCCTTTAGCGACTGTTCTGGGGTGAAATCCGCCAAATATCAAGTCATTCCCGGCAGCGGTGGCGGCTGCTCGGGCCCAAGTTCGAACGGCGACTCTTTTGCCGCAGGCAACTCAACGGCTTTTGAAGTGTGGCAAGGGGAGTCCGGAACGGGAACGTTGCTTAGCTGTAATAACAAGCCCTCACAAACGCTCAGCATCAGCGGTCGTTCGCTCAGCGTCAGTTTTGCTTCGCGCATTGTTATCGCTAAAGATAGAAAAATAGCCAACGTCACAGCGGGTAGCGTCAGCTCTCCCGTCACGTTTGTTATCACCTATCAGTAAGTTAAAAGGAGCAGCACCGCTATGTCATTCTGTATCCGTCTAATCGGCCCAGTTGGGAAGGCGTTGCTGGTTGTGGGAGCGGCAGGCGGGCTGTGCATGGCTCCTTATTTTGCGGATGCCGCGAATGAAAATAAAGAAGGGCTGGACGTCACCCTGACAGCCAATATTGTGGAAAATACCTGCCAGATTTCCATCTCTGGCAATGGAACCGTTCATCTACCTACGGTTTCCCGCCGTTGGTTTTATAACGATGACGGCACTTCGCGTTTGCAGCCCGGCGACCCTGCCAGCGGGACGCTATTTAGCGTGAACGTTGAAAGCTGCTCAGGCGATGCCACGACGGTCAATACTCTCACCTTTGGCTTTAAGCCACAAAATGGGATCTGGCCCGTGGAAAGCCAGCAGGTATTTATCAATGAAGCGCCAGCCGCCGCAGGCGGGGCGGAGAACGTCGGGATTGTCATTTTTTCTACCCACGATAACCGTAACGTTGTGAATAGCGACGGTAGCTCCGCCGTGGTTATTGATGTTTCAAAAGCGGATAACTATCTGGCCAGCTACGATTTTTATGCCCGCTATCAAAATACGGGCACCGTTACCCCAGGGAAAGTTAACAGTCATGTCCTGGTAGACGCTATTTACCAGTGATCAGGGAGGATGAGATGATCAAATTGATGGTATACCCATTCGCGCTGCTGGCTCTGAGCTTTGGCGCCAGCGCCAAGGAGTGCCATCTTGACGATGGCAGAAGCGGCTCGTTAACGCTGAACAACGGTGTAACCACCTATCCAATAACATTCAAGACAGCATTAGGTGACCAGGGAAGCAAGAAACCCGAGCTGCTTACCTTCGACATTCAGTCCAGTTACGCTCTCCGGACCGAATGCGATGCGGGAAACGATGGATTTGATTTTTATGCAAAAACCAACCCAAGCGCCACGCCGACCACCGTAGACGGCAGAGCACTTTTCCCTACAAATATAGAGGGTATTTATTATGCGGTAAGAATATACACCCAGGCCGGCGGCGGCGGATATTTGCCAGAGGTTAACAGCAGCAAGGACTGGGTTTGGGTCAGCGGCGGCAATCAGTCGTACTGGAATAACCAGCAATTAAAGTACTCTGTGACCTTGTATCAGGACGTCCCTTTTCAAGGAAACCTCAACCACGACATGAGAATTTACCCTAAAGATTCAAGAACATTGGGTCAAATCCGCGTCGGTTCGGCAGATTCAGATGACAATAACCCGTGGACGATTAACGTCAATCCCAGCAGCTTTAGCATACTGGTCATGGCCGCAACGTGTTCTTCCGCCATGGTCAATAACGGCACCAATAACGTGAACTTCGGCGACGTCATGTTCTCATCTTTCCGGGAAGGCTACTGGCCGAGAACACCGTTTACGTTAAGGTTAAGCGGATGCAATAACACCGTCTGGGTACGTATGAAGCTTGCCACACCTAAATCAGAATTGAGCGTGACCGGCGGCGTGACGCTAATGACCAATACGCTCACCGGCAGCGATGCGGCAACTGGCGTAGGAGTAGGGTTAGCGTCGAACTTCACTACCGCCGATGGTTTCAACCTGCAGCCCGGTTTAGAAATATGGTCGCCGTCAACAAGCGTCAGCAATTCGTCATCATATGACTATAGCTTTGATGCCTGGCTTTCCCGCACATCCGGTGAGCTAAAGCCGGGAAAATTTAAAGCGATAGGCACGTTTACCATCGATTATTTCTGATCTACCCCTGCGGCTGGTTGCTTATCAGCCGCGACATCGTCTCCAGCGAATCCGTTCTTAATATATACAGCCTTTTCAACAAGAACGGATTATCGCCCGGCTTTACCTTCCCCCTCACCGTGGTCACCGCCAGATGAAAACCGGCGTCGTTGGCGGCCTGGATCGCCTTAGCGTTATAGCCGCCAAACGGGTAAGAGAGATACAGTACGTGGGGATTAAACTGCGCCAGCGCCCGCCGCGAATGCGCAAAATCAAACAGAATATTGTGATAGCTGCGGCTGAGGAGGATCGGATGACGTTCAGCATCAACCCGATGCAGGAAGTGGGTATGCGACTGCACGTCAAAGACGTCCTGGATCTGTTTTAGCTCGGAAATACTCATAAACTGCAGCGATTTCGGCGCCCATTTCTGCGGATGGCGCTTGATGCGCGACGAGATAATAAACGCCGTGGCGTGAAAGCCATACTGCTTGAGGATCGGGTAGGCATAGCGGTTGACCGACTTCAGCCCATCGTCAAAGGTGATCGCCACCGCACGCGCCGGAAGATTCACTTTATTACGCAGATAGCCTTCCAGTTGATACATGCTGAGCGTGGTATAGCCCTGGTCGCGTAGCCAGGTCATCTGATTGCTGAAGGCGCGCACGGAGGTCGTCGTTGAGGTATGGCGAAAGCGGGTATTTTCTTCATCACGCAGGATATGGTGATAAGTCAGTACAGGGATGCCGTTATCTTCTTGCGCATCCAGACTGCTCACCCACGCCAGGCGGTTGCCGATACGAATCTGAAACCAGGTTTGATTAAGCCGATCTTTGAGTTTGCTGATAATCGGATAACGCAGATTATTCGCCAGGGTGCCAAATGGCGCGCTGCCCACGGCGGGGGCATCATAGATTGGCGTATCTTTCCAGGTAATGAGGTTTTGGTTGCTCAGAGGCTTATGCAGATCGCCCAGGCTATCCTCCACCCGCTGCTTACCCTGTACCGGCCCCAGGTGGCCTTTATCGATAAAGCCGGTCGCAAAGCCAAAATTAAACTCATAGTAATCCGCCGCCGTCGGTACTACCGCCAGAATTTTCCCTGCCCGCACGTTGCCGACGCTCACCACCTGATTGCCAACCTGCGCCCAGATATCCGCATCTTCGGTCGTTTGCATATAACGTGCCGGCACACCCTGCTGGCTTAACAGGCTGGCGGAAGCGCTTAGCGCCGTGAACAGGAGGAGTAAAGCAAGAATTCGGGCAAACATGCGCATCGAGCCGGTAGACAAGAACTGCCGTCATTGTAACAAAAGCCTCATCAATACCAATGCTTAATTCCCGTACGGCTCATGCAGTAGTCGAAAAGGCGGATTTTTTTGCTGCTGATGCCAGAGGCTGCTCACCGCCGGGCCTCCGGCGCTGACAATGGCGTGTCGGAAGGCTTCGCTGCTCAGA
Organism: Klebsiella sp. RCJ4; assembly: GCF_009025755.1. Taxonomy (NCBI): domain Bacteria; kingdom Pseudomonadati; phylum Pseudomonadota; class Gammaproteobacteria; order Enterobacterales; family Enterobacteriaceae; genus Klebsiella; species Klebsiella sp. RCJ4. The sequence goes on along the minus strand of NZ_WCIN01000027.1, from coordinate 135,922 downwards.
CTCTGACGCAGCAAATACATACATTCCAGTAATGAATAGTCGATCCCGGAAATCACTTCACAGTGGGTGTGCTTATGGCTCAGCAGCGCCGCCACGCGATAAGGCGCCGCGCCGGTTTTATCGGTCAGAAAAATGACCCCGTCTCCGCCGTCCGTCTCGTGCAGCGCATCGCACATCATGCGGCTCAGCATATTGCTGCTGAGATTACGCCAGTAGTTGACCGCCCGACACTGCGTCAGCGGCCCAAACTTTTTCTCCAGACGATCCAGCATCTCCTGCGCCAGTTCGTCATGACAGGTAATCACCCAACCTAACATCGCCCACCTCCTTAGCAGGCAAACAATGTAGCAAGGGAAGAGATGAATATCGGTGATGACAATCAAAATTGTTTGCCGGCGCTTCGCTGAACGGGGCTGCGAAGCGCCGTGGTTGGCTAAATTAGCTGCGAAGCCCGCGTCCGCGCTGGATCAGATACCAGCACAAGAGATAAAACGCGACGATAAACACCACCAGCACGCCGAAAGTGGTGGCGAGCGGAACATCGTTAATGCCGAGGAAACCGTAGCGGAAACCGCTGATCATGTAGACGATCGGGTTCAGATGCGACAGCCCTTGCCAGAACGGCGGCAGCAGGGTCAGCGAATAAAAAACCCCGCCGAGATAGGTCAGCGGCGTCAGCACGAAGGTCGGAATAAGGCTGATATCGTCAAAGGTTTTGGCAAACACCGCATTCAGCAGACCGGCCAGCGAAAATAGCACGGCGGTCAGCACCAGGGTCAGGGCGACGAATATCCATGAGTGAACCTGGAACGGTACGAAAAACAGCGAAATCGCCGTCACCAGAATCCCGACGCACAGACCGCGGGCAACGCCGCCGCCCACATAGCCGGCGATAACCACGTGGGTGGGAACCGGCGCGACCAGCAGTTCTTCAATATTGCGCTGAAATTTCGCGCTGAAGAAGGAGGACGCCACGTTGGCGTAGGCGTTGGTGATCACCGCCATCATAATCAGGCCCGGCACGATAAACTGCATATAGGTGAAACCGTGCATTTCACCGATGCGCGAGCCGATCAGATTGCCGAAAATAACAAAGTAGAGGGTCATAGTTATGACCGGCGGCACCAGCGTCTGGATCCAGATACGCATAAAGCGGTGGATCTCTTTGGTCCAGATGCTTTTCAGCGCGACCCAATAAAGCTGCATCATGCTGATTCTCCTTTCCGGTCATGGACCAGCGTGACAAACAGCTCTTCCAGACGGTTAGCTTTGTTACGCATACTTAATACCTGTACGCCCTGCGCGCTTAACTGAGTAAATACGCTGTTAATCCCCTGCTCACGCAGCACCTCAACCTCCAGCGTCGACGTATCAACCAGACGATACTGATAGCCTTCCAGTACCGGTAATGGACTCTTAGGTGCCAGATCGAGAATAAAGGTTTCCGATTTCAGTTTGGAAAGCAGCGCCTTCATCGAGGTGTTTTCCACCAGCTCACCGTTCTGAATAATGCCAATATTGCGACACAGCATCTCGGCCTCTTCCAGATAGTGGGTAGTGAGGATAATCGTCGTGCCTTTATCGTTGAGATCTTTCAGGAAGCCCCACATCGAACGACGCAGCTCGATATCCACTCCCGCCGTGGGTTCATCAAGAATCAGCAGCTTCGGCTCGTGCATCAACGCGCGGGCAATCATCAGGCGGCGCTTCATGCCGCCGGAGAGCATCCGCGCGCGTTCGTTGCGTTTTTCCCAAAGATCGAGCTGTTTAAGGTACTTTTCGCTACGGGCGATCGCTTCTTTGCGCTCGACGCCGTAGTAGCCCGCCTGGTGAATCACAATCTGCTGCACGGTTTCAAACGGGTTAAAGTTGAACTCCTGCGGCACCAGGCCGAGCTGGCGCTTGGCGTTCACCACATCCTTTTGCAGGTCATAGCCAAACACGTTGACCTCGCCGGAGGTTTTATTCACCAGCGAACTGATAATGCCGATAGTGGTGGATTTTCCCGCGCCGTTTGGCCCCAGGAGCGCGTAAAAATCGCCCGCCTCAACCTGCAGATCGATTCCGCGCAGCGCCTGAACCCCGCCGGGGTAGGTTTTTTTAAGCTGTTTTAATTCCAGAGCAATGGTCATTAAATGTCTCTTCTCGTGTCGTGACACGCGATGGGTTGTTTTAAAAAATGTGAGGTTAACCTATATTAGCGCAACGCACTTACTTGGTTACAGGCCCGTAAACATCCATGAACGATATAGATACACTCATCAGCAACAATGCACTATGGTCAAAAATGCTGGTGGAGGAAGACCCCGGTTTCTTTGAGAAACTGGCACAGGCGCAGAAGCCGCGCTTTCTGTGGATTGGATGTTCCGATAGCCGCGTCCCCGCTGAACGTTTGACCGGCCTGGAACCTGGCGAGCTGTTTGTACACCGTAACGTCGCCAACCTGGTTATTCATACCGATCTGAACTGTCTTTCCGTCGTGCAGTACGCGGTTGACGTACTGGAGGTTGAACACATCATCATCTGCGGCCACTACGGCTGCGGCGGCGTGCAGGCGGCGATTGAAAATACCGAGCTTGGCCTTATCGACAACTGGCTGCTGCATATTCGCGATATCTGGTTTAAGCACAGCTCGCTGCTGGGGGAAATGCCCGAAGAGCGCCGCCTTGATACGCTGTGTGAATTGAATGTGATGGAGCAGGTTTACAACCTTGGCCATTCAACGATTATGCAGTCGGCGTGGAAGCGTGGACAGAAGGTGACGATTCACGGCTGGGCCTACGGCATTCACGATGGCATGTTACGCGATCTGGACGTGACCGCCGTCAGCCGCGAAACGCTGGAGCAGCGCTATCGCCAGGGCATTTCCAACCTTAAAAGCAAGCACGTCAATCACAGGTAATTCACGCGCCCCTCTTAACTATCCCGGATAAGCCGGGATAGACACTCCGCGTTACTCGTCCAGCAGCGTCACTTTGCCGATATACGGCAGGTGGCGATAGCGCTGAGCATAGTCGATACCGTACCCCACCACGAACTCGTCCGGGATCGCAAAACCGACAAACTCAACCGGCACCTTCACTTCGCGGCGGCTTGGCTTATCGAGCAGCGTACAAATCGCCAGCGATTTTGGTTCACGCAGGCTGAGGATTTCACGCACTTTTGACAGCGTATTGCCAGAGTCGATGATGTCTTCCACGATCAGCACATCTTTACCGCGGATATCTTCATCCAGGTCTTTGAGGATTTTGACGTCACGGGTGGTGGACATGCCGCTGCCGTAGCTCGAGGCGGTCATGAAATCTACTTCATGGGGTACCTGAACCTCACGGCACAGGTCGGCCATAAACATAAATGAACCGCGTAATAGCCCCACCAGCACCATTTCGCTGCCGCTATCTTTGTAATGTTCATTAATTTGACGACCGAGCTCAGCGATACGGGCTTTGATCTCAGTTTCCGGGATCATCACTTCTACAGTATGTTTCATAAAACTAACCATTTGATTCTTAATGTAAATCATCAAAGCCGCTGCGATTGCACCGACGTTGACCGGCAAGCCACGCAGTATACCAGTAAAAAGAAATATGCGATGCAGTGATTAATAAAGCCCATTTTGTGATTCCGATCACACTTGTTAAATCCTATACTTAATTGCAGTTAAAAAATTAACAAACAAACGAGTGTCCTTCTATGGCAGAAACAAAATCTCAACAATCACGGCTACTCGTGACGCTGACGGCTCTTTTTGCAGCGTTCTGTGGCCTGTATCTTTTAGCGGGCGGGGCCTGGCTGGTCGCTCTTGGCGGCTCATGGTACTACCCTGTCGCAGGCCTGGTCATGCTGGGCGTCACCGTCATGCTGTTCCGCGGCAAGCGTTCTGCGCTTTGGCTGTACGCCACGCTGCTGCTTGCCACTATGATCTGGGGAGTATGGGAAGTTGGTTTCGACTTCTGGGCGCTGACCCCGCGTAGCGACATTCTGGTCTTCTTCGGCATCTGGCTTATTCTGCCGTTTGTCTGGCGCCGCCTGCCAATTCCCTCCTCTGGCGCCGTTGCCGGGCTGGTTGTCGCCCTGCTGATTAGCGGCGGTATCCTGACCTGGGCCGGCTTCAACGACCCGCAGGAAGTCAACGGTACGCTGAGCGCAGATGCAACGCCAGCGGCCCCCATTTCCGACGTAGCCGATGGCGACTGGTCGGCGTATGGCCGCAATCAGGAAGGCCAGCGCTACTCGCCGCTGAAGCAGATCAACGCCGATAACGTGAAGAACCTGAAAGAAGCCTGGGTCTTCCGTACGGGCGATCTCAAGCAGCCTAACGATCCGGGTGAAATCACCAATGAAGTCACGCCGATTAAAGTGGGTGACACGCTTTATCTGTGTACCGCTCATCAGCGCCTGTTCGCGCTTGACGCGGCCACCGGTAAAGAAAAGTGGCATTTCGATCCGCAGCTCAACGCTGACCCCTCTTTCCAGCACGTGACCTGTCGCGGCGTTTCATATCATGAAGCCAAAGCGGATAACGCGCCGGCGGATGTGGTTGCCGACTGCCCGCGTCGTATCATTCTTCCGGTCAACGATGGTCGCCTGTTCGCCATCAATGCCGAAACCGGTAAGCTGTGCGAGTCCTTTGCCAATAAAGGCATTCTCAATCTGCAAACCAACATGCCTGTCACTACGCCGGGTATGTATGAACCAACATCACCGCCGATTATTACCGACAAAACTATCGTCATTGCCGGCGCCGTGACCGATAACTTCTCCACCCGCGAGCCGTCGGGCGTTATCCGCGGCTTTGATGTGAATACCGGTAAACTGCTGTGGGCCTTTGACCCGGGCGCGAAAGATCCCAACGCGATTCCTGATGATGAACATCATTTCACGCTGAATTCACCAAACTCCTGGGCGCCAGCGGCCTATGACGCGAAGCTGGATCTGGTCTACCTGCCTATGGGCGTAACCACCCCGGATATCTGGGGCGGCAACCGTACGCCTGAACAAGAGCGCTATGCCAGCTCCATCGTGGCGCTGAACGCCACGACCGGTAAACTGGCGTGGAGCTACCAGACCGTCCACCACGATCTGTGGGATATGGATATGCCGTCGCAGCCAACGCTGGCGGATATCGACGTCAACGGTAAAACCGTGCCGGTGATCTACGCTCCGGCAAAAACCGGTAATATTTTTGTCCTCGATCGCCGCAACGGTGAACTGGTTGTCCCGGCGCCGGAAAAACCGGTTCCGCAAGGGGCGGCGAAAGGTGACTACGTCGCGAAAACTCAGCCGTTCTCCGACCTGAGCTTCCGTCCGAAGAAAGACCTGACCGGCGCGGACATGTGGGGCGCCACCATGTTCGACCAGCTGGTGTGCCGCGTTATCTTCCATCAGCTGCGCTACGAAGGGATTTTCACCCCGCCTTCAGAACAAGGCACGCTGGTATTCCCGGGTAACCTGGGGATGTTCGAATGGGGCGGCATCTCCGTCGATCCGAACCGCCAGGTGGCGATTGCTAACCCGATGGCGCTGCCGTTTGTCTCAAAACTGATCCCTCGCGGCCCAGGTAACCCGATGGAGCAGCCTAAAGACGCCAAGGGTTCCGGTACCGAAGCCGGTATTCAGCCACAGTACGGTGTCCCTTACGGCGTTACGCTTAATCCGTTCCTGTCACCGTTTGGTCTGCCCTGCAAACAGCCAGCCTGGGGCTATATCTCCGCGCTGGATCTGAAAACCAACGAAGTGGTGTGGAAAAAACGTATCGGTACGCCGCAGGATAGCCTGCCGTTCCCGATGCCGATTAAGCTCCCGTTCACAATGGGTATGCCGATGCTGGGCGGTCCAATCTCGACGGCCGGCAATGTGCTGTTTATCGGCGCGACCGCGGATAATTACCTGCGCGCGTACAATATGAGCAACGGTGAAAAATTATGGCAGGCACGTCTGCCGGCGGGCGGCCAGGCGACGCCGATGACCTATGAAGTGAATGGCAAGCAGTACGTTGTCATCTCTGCGGGCGGTCACGGTTCGTTTGGCACGAAGATGGGCGACTATATCGTCGCTTATGCTTTACCGGACGACGCGAAGTAAAAAACAGAAGGCCCGGTTTCCGGGCCTTCTCCCTATGGTACGTCTCTCTCTTTTCTATCGAAACAAGCCACACGCCTCGCCCTTAGACGGGAAGCGAATTCTACACCGTAAAACCCAGCATCATTCCCGTATCTTCATGCTCCAGCAGATGGCAGTGCGCCATATAGGCATGTTCTTTCGGCGCATCGTGATCAAATTTCACCAGTACTTCACTGACATCGCCTTCAACCCTGACGGTATCTTTCCAGCCGCTCCTGTGGGGTGCCGGCGCTTTGCCGTTTTCGGACAAAATACGGAACTGAGTGCCGTGAATATGGAACGGATGCAGCATCATGTCGCCTTTGCCAGAAATCACCCACCGCTCATACTGCCCTTTCGCCGCCGCAAACAGGGGAACATTCATATCAAAGGCTTTACCATTGATCCGATTAGCATTATGGAAATCAAACTCCTTATTACCGTGCTTCATCTGCGCCGTGCCGCCATGATTCATGTTTCCCATGTCACCGTGGTTCATATTGTTCATATTCCCCATCTCTCCGTGATTCATCATCATGCCATGGTCCATGCCGGACATGGCCTGGTCGCCATATTTTTGCATCAGCGCCTGCATGCCCATCATATCGAGCATCGGATCCATCGAGAGCTGAAAAGTACGCTGAGTCAGGCCCTGAAGCGAGGGCAGCGCTGGCATAGCGGCCAGCACATCCGGCAGCTTACCGGAAGCCTGGATAGTCAGCGGCTGCACGCGTAACACTGGCTGCGGCCGATCAAACGGAGCGATCGCCATCCCCATCTGGTTGACCGGGAGCGTAATTAAATCGAAGGGCTTCCCGTCAGTGGTATCCACCAGCACTTCGAAACGCTCGCCCATCAGCACCGGCAGCGCGTTAACTTTCACCGGCTCAGCCAGGAGACCACCATCGCTTGCCACGACGTACATGGGCCGGTTATCGCTGGTGGCGAAATTCAAAGAACGCGCATTACAGCCGTTCAGCAGACGTAAACGTAGCCAGCCGCGAGGCGCAGCGTGCTCCGGGTACAGCGCGCCGTTAGTGAGTAGCGTATCGCCAAACCAGCCCACGGCTGCGCTCATAATATCGAGCTGATAATCAATCTCTCCCGCTGAGGTGAATTTTTTATCCTGCACAATCACCGGGACATCATCAATTCCCCACTGCTTTGGCAGGAGCAGCTTTTCGCTTTCTGCATCAGAAATCAGCACCAGCCCTGCCAGCCCCATCGCGACCTGTCTGCCGGTTTTACCATGCTGATGGGGATGAAACCAGCAGGTCGCCGCCCGCTGCGTTGGGGTAAAGGTCACCGTGCGGGAGCCTCCGGCGGCAATCACGCCCTGGGGACCGCCGTCCACGGCGCCGGGAACCTCCAGACCGTGCCAGTGCACGGTGGTCTCTTCCGCCAGACGGTTATGAATATCGATGGTCGCCTCCTCACCCTGCTTAAGCTGTAGGGCCGGGCCCAGCAGATTGCCGTTATAGCCCCAGGTGGTCGCCAGATGCGGACCGAACTGCGTTTTTCCAGCCTGAATGATTAACGAGATGCGATTGCGCGCGTCGGCGGTAAGCAGTTCGGGTACAGGCAAAGATGGGCGGCTGGCGGCAAAAACCGAGCGGCTCCATAGCGGCAATGCGCTGGCCACGCTGACCGCAGCGGTTAGTTTAAGAAACTCACGACGTTGCATTTTCACATCCTTTTTATTCTGCTGGTGAATAATTGAGCTTAAACCCTCCCCCAACAGGAAGGTCAAGCAGAAGAGTAAGAATAAAGCTCGGCGCACTGTAACGAAGTGTGCTAACTTTGTTTGTCCGTGATTCAATGGTAGAAAAAATGAAGACGCTTTTCAGAACAATAGTGCTTGGCAGCCTGCTGACTCTCTCCGCCAATAGCTATGCATTAAGCGAGTCCGAAGCGGAAGATATGGCTGATTTAACGGCAGTATTCGTCTTCCTGAAGAACGACTGCGGTTATCAAAATCTGCCTAACACACAGATTCGCCGTGCCCTGGTCTTTTTTGCTCAGCAGAATCAATGGGATTTAAGCAATTACGACAGCTTCAATATGAAAGCGCTCGGCGAAGATAGCTACCGGGACCTTAGCGGAATCCAGATTCCCACCACTAAAAAATGCAAAGCGCTGGCCCGCGATTCGCTTAGCCTGCTCGCTTACGTGAAATAGCCCCCCCCCCCTTCATTTCATAATACGGTAGCCGTGCGAATACGGCTATGGCGCCGCGTAATAATAGCAATTCAATTAACAACAGCACTTAATTTATATCTCAATTCATAGAATTCAATGATAATTCATTAAGCATTCAACATATTAATATATACCCTAAATAATTAGAGTTACTTGAAGGCGGCAAGGGGTAAGCGAGCGTAGCCAACGCATAAGCAGCGTGAAATATGACGGGTATAACTAATATTAAAAGTACGCCATCAAAAATCATAAACTCTATTATTGCATTCTTCTTTTTCGCACACTATTATCGCCCGATAACACCTCTTTTTATCAATGGAATGAAACCTTGAACAGATCCTTATTTACAAGCATAGCGCCTCTGGCCCTCATTTTATTAGCGGGTTGTAATTCAATACAATCCAGGCAATCCGCCGGATTAGTGAAACCCTTATCTGAGTCGACATTAAGCCAACAGCAAACCGAACAGCAGAGAATCGCCGATGAGCAAGCGCGTTTAGACACTTGCCGTAAGGCGCTGGAGTCGCTGAAAGAAGTGAACCCCAAACAGGCGGACAAACTCGGCAATGAGTTCACTGCCCTGCTTAGCGCGGCATCACAATATAATTCTGTGCGCAGTAAAGTGGCAGAATCGACAAAACAGGGGATCGATTCGATGTACCAGTTCAAATCAATCAAGCTGTGCGCTGATATTGAAAAGGAGCTGATCGATAGCCTTGTTAAACGTGGTGAAAATGTTCAGCCATGAACGGGAAAATAGCCAAAAACTTCAATCCGGTATCGCTGGCAGCAGTTTTTGTGCTGGCGCTATCGCCGGATGTCTATGCGGAAAAAGATGCCCTTATTAGCGTCACGGCAAGCTCAAATAGCGATGCTTCAGGCCCGGCATTTTTAAATTATGCTAAAGAGCATCAGGCGCAAAAAATCAGCGAGCCGGTAAAGCCCGTTGAGGAGAAAAGCAATAATACAAAAACAACGAATAAAAAAACCGTCCTGAATACCCATGAAGTTTCCCGTCAGGCTGCAATAATTGCTCAAAAAGATAAACTCATCCGCCAACTTCAGCAGCAGCTTGATGCGAAGCCGGCCATGATGAACGCCGAAGCAGACAACCAAAAAGCGCTGAAGGATAAAATTCAGCTGCTTGAGAAAAAGTTAGCGACTGCCGTAGCCGAAAAACAACAATTAATAGATAACGCGCTATCCGCCGCGGCTGAAATAAAACAGATCGAAGGTCAGCGTAATGCCACAGAAAATAAAACGCTGCAGCAGGAAAAAAGAGTGGCATTAATAGAATCCGCGAAACAAAAAGTTGAGCGTCAGCTGGCTGAGGCAACCGCCGAAAAGCAATCCCTGCTGCAGAAGCTCGCAGCGCTGGAAACAGAAAAGCAGGATACGCTCTCAAAGCTGGCGGCGGCCGCAGCGGAGAAACAAGCGCTCACCGGTAAGTTCACGACAGAGGCGAAAGAGAGGCAAGCCCTCGCAACAAGGCTCGCTGCTGCAGAGGCAGATCAGCAGGAAATGCTGACAAAACTCGCCGCGGCTGACGCCGCACAGCGGGCGCTGCAAACGAAACTCGATGCGTCTCAAGCCGAGCAGAAAGCAGCGATAGCGAAGCTCGCCGCCAGTGAAGAGGAAAAAACAGATTTAACGACAAAGCTGGCGGCCGCGGCAGTAGAAAAACAGGCGCTCACGGCTAAACTAGACGCCGTTATCATCAGTAAGCCCCAGCCGTCCCTTCAGGCGGATGCTGTCCGTCAGCAGGCCGATCAAGACCACGCCCTACAGCAGGCCAGCGCCGATGAAATTACCCGGCTAAAGGCCAGGCTTGCTGACGCCGAGGCGAAAAAGCCGCTGGCTATCGACTTTGCAAAAGAGCCTCTTCGGCAGGCTTACGCTATCGGCGTATCGATGGGCGAGGAGGTGCTGCAGCTCTTATCTACCCGGGCATCTCAGGGCGTAAAAACCAGTAAAGATACCGTTTTACAGGGGATTATGGATTCTTTTTCAGGGGATATCGCCCTTGATGAGAAAGCGCGCAATAAAGCCTTATTCGATGTGTCTAAAAAAGTCTTTCAGAACCTAAAGAAGCTCGAACAGCAAACCCTTAGCGAAGGAAAGAAATATCAACAAAACTTCGCGAAGCAAAAAGGGGTGGTATTGAAAGACGGCATTTACAGTCGCATAGATTATGCCGGCAAGGGCAAGATTCTCGACAGCGATATCGTTACCGTCACCATCAAGGAAACACTTACCGACGGAACCGTCATTAACGATATGGAAGCGGAAGGGAAAGTCTGGTCCCAGCCTCTGAAATCTTATCCTCCCATCTTCCTTGGGCCACTCAAGCGGCTGGGAAACCACGGAGCGATAACGGTCGTGATCCCTCCCAATCTCGCCTACGGCAGCGAAGGCAAGCCGCCTAAAATCCCGCCGGGAGCGACCATGGTATATACCGTCAGAATCGTTGACGCCACTGCGGCAGAACCACTGGCTAAAAAACCCTGATCCTGGCGCCTCCCATCGGGGAGGCGCTTTCCCCTCTTTGTGAACGGGTAATGCTCCACGCTTCATTTGCTGAAATATCCACCGTGCATCATCTTCTATAGTTGGCTATGATGTTGCGCTCATTTTTAATGGGTGTAACAGGTGTTAACAAAGGAGGATCTGCCCGTGGCCGATAGCAATCTGTGGCATGAAACGCTGCACGACCATTTTGGTCAGTATTTCAGCGTTGATAACGTTCTGTATCATGAGAAAACCGATCATCAGGATTTAATCATTTTCGAAAACGCAGCCTTTGGCCGCGTGATGGCGCTGGACGGCGTGGTACAAACCACCGAACGTGATGAGTTTATCTACCATGAAATGATGACCCATGTTCCTCTGATGGCCCACGGCCAGGCGAAACATGTGTTAATTATCGGCGGCGGCGATGGCGCCATGCTGCGCGAAGTCTCCCGTCACCGCAGCGTCGAAACCATCACCATGGTAGAAATTGACGCTGGCGTGGTTTCATTCTGTCGCCAGTACCTCCCCAACCATAATGCGGGTGCGTACGACGACCCGCGCTTTACCCTGGTGATTGACGATGGCGTCAATTTTGTTAACCAGACGGCGCAAATGTTTGACGTCATTATCTCCGACTGCACCGATCCTATCGGTCCCGGCGAGAGCCTGTTTACTTCCGCCTTCTATGAAGGCTGCAAGCGCTGCCTCAACCCAGGCGGGATCTTTGTCGCTCAGAACGGCGTCAGCTTCCTGCAACAGGATGAGGCCGTCGATAGCCATCGCAAGCTCAGCCATTACTTTAGCGACGTAAGCTTCTATCAGGCGGCGATTCCCACCTACTACGGCGGCATCATGACCTTCGCATGGGCCACGGACAACGAAGCGCTGCGCCATCTTTCCAGTGAAATCATCCAGGCCCGTTTTCACAAGTCGAACCTGAAGTGCCGTTATTACAATCCGGCCATTCACGCGGGGGCATTTGCTTTGCCGCAGTATTTACTGGATGCGCTATCCACCGTTAAGTAAGGAGGTGATCTAAATTGAAAAAATTGAAGCTGCACGGCTTTAACAATCTGACCAAAAGCCTGAGTTTTTGCATTTACGATATCTGCTACGCAAAAACGGCAGAGGAGCGCGATGGCTACATCGCCTATATTGACGAACTCTACAACGCCAACCGCCTGACGGAAATTTTGTCAGAGACCTGTTCGATTATCGGCGCCAATATTCTTAACATTGCCCGCCAGGATTATGAACCGCAGGGCGCCAGCGTGACGATCCTGGTCAGCGAAGAGCCAGTCGATCCGCAGCTTATCGATCAGACAGAACACCCGGGTCCGCTACCGGAAACCGTGGTGGCGCATCTCGATAAAAGCCATATCTGCGTTCACACCTATCCGGAAAGCCATCCTGAGGGCGGACTGTGCACCTTCCGCGCCGATATTGAAGTCTCAACCTGCGGGGTCATTTCACCGCTGAAGGCCCTGAACTATCTGATTCACCAGCTAGAATCCGATATCGTCACGATTGATTATCGCGTTCGCGGTTTTACCCGCGATGTGAACGGCATGAAGCACTTCATCGATCATGAAATTAACTCCATTCAGAACTTCATGTCCGAAGATATTAAGTCTTTGTATGACATGGTGGACGTGAACGTTTATCAGGAAAATATTTTCCATACCAAGATGTTGCTTAAGGAGTTCGACCTTAAGCACTATATGTTCCACACGAAGCCGGAAGATTTGAGCGAAGAGGAGCGTAAGGTGATTACCGACCTGCTCTGGAAAGAGATGCGCGAAATCTACTACGGACGTAATATACCGAGCGTGTAACACCGTATCGGCTGGCGGTATCCTTAACGTTCAGGCTGTACCAGCGTAAGGGCAACGGACTGCGCTTTCAGCTCAGCCTGAACGGGAAGAGGCAGACTCACATCGGTAATAATGTCAGTGAAGCGGCCCAGCGGAGCGACGTTGAACAGCGAGTGGGCGCCATATTTGCTGCTGTCGGCCAGTAAGATCTTACGCTGGGCGTTGGCAATGATCTCCTGCTTCAGCCCCGCCTTTTCTTCCGTCGGCGTCGTCACGCCCTTTTCCACGCTCCAGCTGTTACAGCTCATAAAAGCGATATCGGGATAGACGCTACGTAACATCTTACGACCAAACTCGCCTATACAGGACTGGCTGCTGTCATCAATGCGGCCACCGACGATGGTCACTTCTATCTGCCGGAACTCGGATAAAAACAGAGCGATATGCAGATCGACTGTGATCACCCTGAGCGGAAGATGGGTCAGGCATTTTGCCAGCTCCAGCATGGTGGTGCCGGCGTCGAGTACCACCGCGTCGCCCGCCTGCACCATCGAGGCGGCAAAACGCGCAATCGCCCGCTTTTCCGCAGGCGATCGTAGCTGCTTTTCATTGGTGGTAGGCTGAGAAGGCTCAAAGCGCCGCAGGGCAACACCGCCGTGGCTGCGGCTGATCACGCCCTGCTCATCCAGTTTGATCAGATCGCGTCGTATCGTTGCAGGCGATGCTTCTACCGCATCCACCAGCTGTTCCACGGTCACCAGCGTATGATTTTTCAAATACGCTACAATCTTATCCAGACGGTGTTGTCCTTTCATAACAGGAAATTACGCCAGTTGCATTGCCAGTTTAATCGATACGGCCATGCTCTCAGATTTTGCTTTTCCCGTCCAGGCTATATCAAACGCGGTGCCGTGATCGGCAGAAGTGCGGATGAACGGCAGACCCGCGGTGATATTCACCCCATCGTAGAAGCCAAGCAGTTTGAGCGGAATATGTCCCTGATCGTGGTACATCGCCACCACCATGTCATATTGCCCCTCGTATGCCTGTAGAAACACGGTGTCCGGCGGGCAGGGCCCGTAAACATCGATTCCCTTCGCTTTCATGTTTTCAATGGCCGGCGACACAATGCGTATTTCTTCATCGCCAAACAGACCGTTTTCGCCCGCATGGGGATTGACCCCGGCAACGGCAATGCGCGGCTGGGTGAAGCCGACGCGTTTCAGGAAGCGATCCGCGATGCCGATGACCGTCTCCACGCGCTGGCCATTAAGCGTATCGAGGAACTTACGCAACGCAATGTGGGTCGAGACATGAATGACCTTCAGCTTGTCGGTGTAGAGCACCATGGCGTAATCGCGGCTTTCAGTCAGCGTCGCCAGCAGCTCGGTATGACCAGGATAATTGTGCCCGGCCAGATGAAGCGCTTCTTTATTCAGCGGTGCGGTCGCGATGGCGTGTACGTCGCCTTTCATCGCCAGCGCCGTCGCCCGCTTCACGCAGCGGTAGGCCAGATCGCCCGCCTGGGCCTGCACTTTACCCGGCTCCAGCGCGTCCGGCTGGGCCAGCGGCTCGTCGATGACATGAATCACGCCAGGAGCAAATCGCGCCTCCGCGACCTCGGCGATCGCGCGAAAGGTGACGCCTTCGGCCAGCCCTTTGTCCTGCAGATGTTTCAGGGTTTTCAGACACCCGACCACCACCAGCGGCGCGCCGTTGAGCTCGTCTTCACAAAGCGCTTTGACAATAATTTCCGGACCGATGCCCGCCGGGTCGCCCATCGTAATCGCAATTGTTTTAGTTACCACTGTACATCTCCTCAATAAAATAAAGCGCATCACAAAGGGTGCTGTCTGAACCGAATCCGCCGGCTTTAGTGATAACCGGCAGATCGTCGATTTCACTGTTAACGAACGTCCCACAGGGAATACAGGGCGCCACCTCACTCTGAATGCGATAGCCTTCCGCCCCGAGCGCGGCGGCGACCGCGGTGGCGATATCTCCTCCGGTCAGGAAGAGCCCGCCAATACGAGCCTGTTCGATAATGCGCAGCGTAATCATCCCGAGGCGTTCGCTAAGCATCTCACCGAGCTGCTGGCGGCTTACGCCAGCCTGAGCGCACAGGCCGTCGATCATCTGCCGATCGTCCGCACTCCGGCTGGTACGTAAAATGGTGTGCTGCTGGCGACCGAGCAGCGCACAGGCCTGTTCAACCGCCGCGGCCATTTCCTGCTCGTACTGGGCCGAGGCCAGCCGCGAGGCATCAATATCCACGACCCTGGCGCGCGCCTGGCAGAGCGCTTTTTCAACCTGCCGCCGCGTGGCCTCGCTCATCGATCCGGCCACCACCAGTACCGGTAGCTCCTGCTTTTCCTGCATGAAGGTGCTGACCGGTAGCGCGTTCGCCAGCCCGGCAGCGCCCACCAACAGCGGCATCTCTTTTTGTTCACAAATAGCCTGGGCAATCAGCAACAGATCGCGATCTTCCACGGCATCCACCACCACCATGCACTCACCCTCGGCTGAAAAAGCCGTCAACAGGGCGCTCAATTGCCCCCGACGAACGTCTTCGAGCGACACTTCATGAACCGGGATATCGCTTTGCAGGGCGATCAACGTCGCAATACGCGAGGAGATAATGGGCGTTTTCGGATCGCTGGCGAATTCGGTTTCCAGCAGTGGCGTACCGTTGACCAGGCATAATCCGTCGCGGGTGGTACGCCCGGCTGCGGGGATAGCCGCCGCAATTACGGCCAGCTTCCGGTTTGCAGCACGCATTGCCGCCGTCACTTCAGCCCCCACGTTACCGCGGAAAGTGGAGTCGATTTTCTTGTAAACCAGCGGACGCGCATCACCATCGCACCACGGCGCTAACGCCTGCGCTACCGCTTTCCCGGCCTCAGCTGCAGGCATCGCGCGGCTTTCGGTGTTGATCACCAGCACATCAGCGCGACGCGAAGGTTTTTGATCTGGCGTTAGCATCACTTCCGTGCGCGCCCCCTTCTTTGCCAGCTGCACGCCGGTATCGTTAGAACCCGTAAAGTCGTCGGCGATAACGATCATTTTCATGCTTTTTTCTCCTCTGCAACCTGACGCGCTTGCTTCTTAGCCACCCATGAGGTGAGGACCGGCGTCAGAATCGCGGTGGTGATCACCGATGCGGCAATCAGCGGCGCGGCCGCGGCGGCAACCTCTGCCAGAGAGGGATCGGCCTGGGCAATCGCCAGCGGCGTCGCCACGGCGTTTCCGGCGGTACTGGACGCCGCCGCGCCGGCAATCCCGGTTCCGCCCACCAGACGGTCGGCACGAATGTTAAAGAAACCGCCGATGAAGGTCGTCAGCACGCCGAGCAGAATGCCCGCCAGACCGCCCTGTAGCAGCATTTCAAGGTTGATCCCTGCGCCCAGCGCAAAAGCGAAGAATGGGATCAACAGCGGGCCGCCTTTGGTCAGGAAGTCGCGCATGTTGGGATCGAGGTTACCCAGGATCATTCCCACCACCAGCGGCACCAGCACGGCGACCAGCGCCATAATGGGAATGTTGGCCATCCCCGCCGCGCCCAGTGCGATCATCGTAAAGAATGGCCCGTCATTCAGTGACAGGATGGAGATCGCTCCCACATCACGCTCGTTACCAAACTCGCCAACCAGCGCGGCGTAAAGCCCGCCATTCGAGTTACTCATCGCAGCGATGATCGCCACGCCGCTTAAGCCGAAGATCCCTTCAGCACCAAAGAGCTGTTCCACGCCGAGGCCAATCGCAATGGCGACCAGGAGTTTGGTCAGCGTAATCGTACCGCCCTGCAACAGCGCCTGTGGCGCTGCCTTGACGCTAATTCCCGCCCCCATACAGAGCAGGAAGGCGCCAATCAGCGGCGCTGCGCCGTTTTTAAACAGCGCGGTGGTGAACCCGCCGATCTCAAGCGCTTGCGGGGCAAAGGTATTGATAATGGCGCCGATCACCAGTGGCACAACCATCATGCCGCCAGGTACACGTTCTATAGCCTTTTTGATGTTCATGGTCTTCCCGCCTGTTGTTATGCTGTGATTAAATAAAATCACAAAGATTATATTCAATCAAATAAACTTCACAAACGCGCCAGATCACAGTTTTAAAATGATTAATAAAAATCAAACCAGGCCGTTAAGGCTAAAAAAAAGCCGGACATAACTGTCCGGCCGTGGAAATGATTAACGTTGCTCAGGATTGACCTACAAATTTTCGATAGGCGTTGACGACCTGAAGAAAGTCTTCCACGCCGCATAGCGAGAGGCTTTCTTCGTCATAGTAGCTCATCCCCTCTTCTATCTCATCGCCGGAAAAATCCAGTTGGTTAGCGCGGATCATCACTTCTTCGCCGTCCAGCCATAGCGTGTATTCATGGCCGACGCGTTGCCAGGACCGTTCACTGCCTTTAACGGTGCGCGCGGCCTGCTCGACTTCGTCCAGCAGGGCAAGGTTATCTTTAACCTCTTCGTTGAACCAGTGGCCGATCGCCTCATGATCCATCGACATTCGCACCTTTACCACTCCGGTAATATCGCGCAGAAATTCGTAATCCATAGTCTTTTCCTCTGCAAGGGCAGTGCGTCACCGCTGCACTGTACCCATACAGTCATTATCGCAGCAGTGGAAGAGAAAAAAAGCGTGGTGGACGGAGGGACGGGAAATAAAAATGCCCGGTGACGCAAAGTTCACCGGGCATTGGCGGGATTATGTACAGCGCTGAGTTAGCGCATTACACCGCGGTCTGGAAAATAACCCCGTCGGCCTTCTCGGTGTACTGACCGAGCTGGTCGAAGTTCAGATAACGATAGGTATCCGCTGCGGTTTTATCCACCTGAGCAACATAGGTCTGATACTCTTCCGGCGTCGGCAGTTTACCGATAAGCGCGGCCACGGCCGCCAGCTCCGCAGAGGCCAGGAAGACGTTAGCGCCGGTACCTAAACGGTTCGGGAAGTTACGGGTTGAGGTAGAGACCACCGTCGCACCGTCGGCAACGCGCGCCTGGTTACCCATACACAGGGAACAGCCAGGGATTTCAATACGCGCACCGCTCTTACCAAACACGCTGTAGTAGCCCTCTTCAGTCAGCTGCGCGGCGTCCATACGGGTTGGCGGCGCCACCCACAGACGAGTCGGCAGCTGGCCTTTGTGGTTGTCCAGCAGCTTACCGGCCGCGCGGAAGTGGCCGATGTTGGTCATGCAGGAACCGATAAACACTTCATCGATCTTCTCGCCCTGCACGTCGGACAGCAAACGCGCATCGTCCGGATCGTTCGGCGCGCATAGGATGGGCTCTTTGATATCGGCCAGATCGATATCGATCACCGCCGCATATTCCGCATCCGCGTCGCCTTCCAGCAGCTGCGGATCCGCCAGCCATTTTTCCATGCCCTGAACGCGACGCTCCAGCGTACGGCGATCGCCGTAACCTTCGGCGATCATCCACTTCAGCAGGACGATGTTGGAGGTCAGATACTCAACGATCGGCTCTTTGTTCAGCTTAATGGTACAGCCCGCAGCGGAACGCTCGGCGGAGGCATCGGTCAGCTCAAACGCCTGCTCAACTTTCAGATCCGGCAGACCTTCAATTTCCAGAATGCGGCCGGAGAAGATGTTTTTCTTACCTTTCTTCTCCACGGTCAGCAGACCCTGTTTGATCGCATACAGCGGGATGGCGTGTACCAGATCGCGCAGGGTGATGCCCGGCTGCATTTTGCCTTTAAAACGTACCAGTACCGATTCCGGCATATCCAGCGGCATGACGCCAGTTGCGGCGGCAAACGCCACCAGGCCTGAGCCTGCCGGGAAGGAGATACCGATCGGGAAACGGGTATGAGAATCACCGCCGGTACCCACGGTATCAGGCAGCAGCATACGGTTCAGCCAGGAGTGGATAACGCCATCGCCCGGACGCAGCGATACGCCGCCGCGGTTCATGATGAAGTCCGGCAGCGTGTGGTGCGTGGTGACGTCCACCGGCTTCGGATAGGCGGCGGTATGGCAGAAGGACTGCATCACGAGGTCGGAAGAGAAGCCCAGGCACGCCAGGTCTTTCAGCTCATCACGGGTCATCGGGCCGGTGGTGTCCTGAGAGCCTACGGAGGTCATCTTCGGTTCGCAGTAAGCGCCCGGACGAACCCCGGCCACGCCGCAGGCGCGCCCCACCATTTTCTGCGCCAGAGAGTATCCGCGGCTGCTTTCCGCCACGTCTTTCGCCTGACGGAACACATCGCTGTGCGGCAGACCCAGCGCTTCACGCGCTTTGGTGGTCAGGCCACGGCCGATGATTAGCGGGATACGGCCGCCGGCGCGCACTTCGTCGATCAGCACGTCGGTTTTCAGCTCGAAGGTCGCCAGCAGTTCGCCGGTTTCGTGGTTACGGACTTCACCTTTGAACGGATAAACGTCGATCACGTCGCCCATGTTCAGGTTGTTTACGTCCACTTCAA
The DNA here is from genome assembly GCF_009025755.1 of Klebsiella sp. RCJ4. Classification (NCBI taxonomy): domain Bacteria; kingdom Pseudomonadati; phylum Pseudomonadota; class Gammaproteobacteria; order Enterobacterales; family Enterobacteriaceae; genus Klebsiella; species Klebsiella sp. RCJ4. Next base: position 116,840 of record NZ_WCIN01000027.1, on the reverse strand, counting down.
TCGGCAGCGCGCCGGCATCTTCCATGGTATTAAAGAAGATAGGCGCAATTTTGCCGCCGAGAACCAGACCGCCGCCGCGCTTGTTCGGCACGTTCGGAATATCGTCGCCCATAAACCACAGCACCGAGTTGGTGGCGGATTTACGCGATGAGCCGGTACCCACGACATCGCCGACGTACGCCAGCGGGAAACCTTTTTGCTGCAGTGCTTCAATTTGTTTAATCGGGCCAACGGCGCCGGGCTGATCCGGGTCGATGCCTTCGCGGGCGTTTTTCAGCATTGCCAGCGCGTGCAGCGGAATGTCCGGGCGGGACCAGGCGTCAGGGGCCGGAGACAGATCATCGGTGTTGGTTTCGCCGGTGACTTTAAAAACGGTCACGGTGATTTTGTCAGCCAGCTGAGGACGGCTCAGGAACCACTCAGCGTCGGCCCAGGATTGCATAACCTGTTTGGCGTAGGCATTGCCCGCCTTGGCTTTCTCTTCTACATCGTAGAAGTTGTCGAACATCAGCAGGGTGTGGGACAGCGCTTTCGCGGCGATCGGCGCCAGTTTTGCGTCGTCCAGCGCGTCAATCAGGGGATGGATGTTGTAACCGCCCTGCATGGTGCCCAGCAGTTCGACAGCTTTTTCACGGGTAACCAGTGGAGAAGTCGCTTCGCCTTTGGCGATCGCGGCAAGGAATCCGGCTTTAACATAGGCGGCTTCGTCGACGCCCGGCGGTACGCGGTTAATTAACAGGTCTAACAAGAATTCTTCTTCACCCGCTGGCGGGTTTTTCAGCAGTTCTACCAGCGCGGCCATTTGGGTTGCATCTAAGGGTTTCGGTACAATCCCCTCGGCGGCACGCTCAGCTACGTGCTTACGGTATTCTTCTAGCACGACGGTTCTCCTCGCTCTCATTGTAAAATGCGGTAGGCGATTCTCTTCACGCTCCTGTGAGACAGCAGTTTGTAGGGTAAATGCCCGATACCGCGTCGGCAGCATAGCAGGATTTTGGCGGGGTGTTAATCTGTTTACAAAAAAGCAACATTAAAAATTAGCTGAATCGTTAAGGGCAGAATAATGCAGGTTTTCTGTCAATTTAGCGGTATATAAAATTAATTCTGTTACACATAATTGAGCGAAATCCCAACTAAAATCAAAAACGCAAATACGCGCTCTCTATACTCAGGCAATCCCCCGCTTTTCGACAATACTCTGTCAAAACGGGCCAATTATTGTGCCGGGAGTTCTCATGACACTGCCTTTCAAACCCCATCTGCTCGCGCTGCTCTGTAGCGCCGGGCTATTAGCCGCCGCGGGTACGCTCTACGTCAAAAGCCGGGAGCCGCAAACGGTTCCCGAGCCCCCCGCCGTTGCGCAGACGGCGCAGGCAACCGCCGCCGTCCAGCCGGTGACCACGACCTATACACCCGCGCAGATAGACCAGTGGGTCGCGCCAATCGCGCTCTATCCGGACAATCTGCTGTCGCAGGTGCTGATGGCTTCGACCTACCCGAGTAACGTTGTCCAGGCGGTAGAGTGGTCGCAGGATAACCCCACAATGAAGGGCGACGCGGCGGTGCAAGCGGTGGCAAATCAGCCCTGGGACCCCAGCGTAAAATCGCTGGTCGCCTTCCCTTCCCTGCTCGCGTTAATGGGAGAAAATGCGCCGTGGGTGGAAAACCTGGGTAACGCCTTTCTCGCCCAGCCGCAGGCCGTCATGGATTCGGTGCAGCGCTTACGCGCCATCGCCCAGCAGACCGGAACGTTAAAATCCACGCCGCAGCAGAAAGTCATCACCGCCACCCGCTCCGCGGCACCGGCTTCGGCAACGTCCACGGCCACCGCTTCCCGCAGCAGCAGCAGCGCCGTGACATCCTCCGCCCCGGCGCAGGTGATTAAAATCGAATCCACCAATCCAAATGTGGTGTACGTGCCGGCCTATAACCCTTCAGTTGTTTACGGCGCCTGGCCTGACACCGCCTATCCGCCGGTCTACCTGCCGCCGCCTCCGGGGGAGCAGTTTACCGACAGCTTCGTCAAGGGGTTTGGCTATAGCCTCGGCGTCGCCACAACCTACGCTCTGTTCAGCAGCATCGACTGGGATGATGACGATCATCACCACCATGACGATGACGATCACCATCACGATGATGATCATCACGGCGGCTACGCGCACAACGGCGATAACATCAACATCAACGTCAATAATTTCAACCATATTACCGGGCAGAACCTGCCGGGAAACCGCGCCAGCTGGCAGCATAATCCGGCCTACCGCGGCAATATTCCCTATCCGAACAATACGATTGCGCAGCATTACCATCAGACCAATGTTCCCGGCGGCCTTAGCGCGACCCAACATCAGCCCGCCGATCGCAACGCGCAGCGTCAGGCGGCCATGACGCAGCTACAGCAGCGTACCGGGCCTGCGGATAACGCGCTTAATCACGCGCCTTCCCGCGATGCCCAGCGCCAGGCCGCGTCGCAGCAGCTCCATCAGGTGACCCAGCGCAATAACTATCGCGGCTATGACGCCACGCCGGCGGTAAAAAATAGCGCCGTACAACAGCAGCATCGGGAAGCGGTCAAAACGCAAATTCAGCATCCGACGGCGCAGCAGCAACAGCGCCGTGAACAGTTCCGGGCCGCAACGCCCGAACAACGTCAGCAGAAGCTGAATAATCTGCACGCCAATGCCCTGAGCGGTAACGATATCCGCTCTCCCTCCTGGCAGTCTCAGCAGGAGCGCGGCCTGCAGAGCCGCCATATCTCGGGTTTAAGCAGCGAGCAGCGCAGCGCGGCCAGAGAACATCTTTCCGAACACCGTGAACTGCGCCGCCGCTGAGGATAATCAGATGAAAAAATTATTAAAAATGACGCTGCTGGCGCTGGCCCTGACGCCCGCCATGGCGCTGGCTCAGCAGCAGTTTTCCTCTCCGGAACAGGCCGCAAGCGCGCTGGCTGAGGCAATCGGCAGGCATGATGAATCTGCCCTCAACGGGCTGCTCGGCGATAGCTGGCAGCAATTTTTACCGCCGGAGGGCATCGACCCTGATGCCGTCGCTCGCTTTCAGCGCGACTGGAAAGTCAGCCATCGTATCGTTCAGCAGCAGAATAGCGCCTGGCTGGAGGTGGGACAGGAAGCATGGCGGCTACCGATCCCCATCATTAAGGATAAGAGCGGCTGGCGTTTTGATATGGCCGCTGCTGAAGATGAGATCCTGACTCGCGCGATTGGCCGCAATGAGCTGTCAGCCATTCAGGCGATGCACGCTTACGTTGATGCCCAGCAGGATTTTTATCGGCTAAACCACACCTGGGCGCAGAGGATTATCAGCAGCGATGGCAAGAAAGACGGCCTCTACTGGCCTGCCGCTCCCGGCGAAGCGCCCAGCCCGCTTGGGCCCGCGTTTAGCCCCGCCGAACCCGGAGAAGGCTATCACGGCTACCGTTTTCGCATCATTCAAGATGGCGAGGGTCAGGGCTTCGCCCTGCTGGCGTGGCCTGTGGAATGGGGAAAAACCGGCATCATGAGCTTTATGGTCAACCAGAATGATGAGGTTTATCAGGCTAATTTAGGGGATGAGACGCAGAGCAAAGCGCGCGCAATTTCGCAGTTTTCGCCGGATTCAGCCTGGCAGGCCATCAATCAATAGAAAAAAGCCCGGCGTGCGATAACGCCGCCGGGCCATATCTGTGTGCTGATTTAGCCCTGATGGGGCATCAGAGACGGGTCACCCGCAAAAGCCGGTTTAGTGCTGGTCAACGCCGCTTCATCAGAGCTGATGCTGCCGGAATTCGCCGCCCATACCCCTTCGCTGGTCTTTGTTATCTGCTGATGCTGCATATTCAAATCCTGGCCCATCGCCGCAATATGGGTGCTTTCGGTCCCGCCGCTGTTATCAGCCCAGGGAATCGCGGCATCGGCCGCGCAGGCCATACCCGAGACCAGCGTTGCTGCCAGCAGCGTCGTCGTTAAAACTTTTTTCATCACACACCTCACATATAGTTAACTACCTATAAGTTTACTGAGTAACTATTTTTCAAGTATTAATAAGATATGCAATTTTATTAACGGCGACACAGTTCTAAACATCACCGATAAAAAAAGCGGCTCACTGAGCCGCTTTTTGGATTTTGCCTGAAAGAAAAATTTACTTTTTCTTCGCTTTCGCGTTTGGCAGGTCGGTGATGCTGCCTTCGAAGACTTCTGCTGCCAGGCCAACGGACTCGTGCAGAGTCGGGTGAGCGTGGATGGTCAGCGCGATGTCTTCAGCGTCACAGCCCATTTCGATCGCCAGACCGATTTCACCCAGCAGCTCGCCGCCGTTGGTGCCGACAATCGCCCCGCCGATAACGCGGTGAGATTCTTTGTCGAAAATCAGTTTGGTCATACCGTCAGCGCAGTCGGAAGCGATGGCGCGGCCAGAAGCAGCCCACGGGAAGGTGGCGGTTTCGTAGCTGATGCCTTTCTCTTTCGCTTCTTTCTCAGTCAGACCAACCCACGCAACTTCCGGCTCGGTATAGGCGATGGACGGGATAACTTTCGGGTCGAAGTAGTGCTTCATGCCGGCGATAACTTCGGCAGCAACGTGGCCTTCGTGAACGCCTTTGTGCGCCAGCATCGGCTGACCGACGATATCGCCGATAGCGAAGATGTGCGGCACGTTGGTACGCAGCTGTTTATCAACGCGGATAAAGCCACGCTCGTCAACTTCAACGCCTGCTTTACCGGCATCGAGGTTTTTACCATTCGGCACGCGGCCGATAGCTACCAGCACGGCGTCGTAGCGCTGCGCTTCAGCCGGGGCTTTTTTGCCTTCCATGGAAACGTAGATACCGTCTTCTTTCGCTTCAACGGCGGTCACTTTGGTTTCCAGCATCAGGTTGAATTTCTTACTGATGCGCTTGGTGAAGACTTTCACCACGTCTTTATCGGCAGCCGGGATAACCTGGTCGAACATTTCAACCACGTCAATCTCTGAACCCAGCGCATGGTATACGGTACCCATTTCCAGACCGATGATACCGCCGCCCATAACCAGCAGGCGTTTTGGTACGGTTTTCAGCTCCAGCGCATCGGTGGAGTCCCATACGCGCGGATCTTCATGCGGAATGAACGGCAGTTCGATCGGACGGGAACCCGCCGCGATGATAGCGTTGTCGAAGTTGATGACGGTTTTACCGTTTTCGCCTTCCACTTCCAGGGTGTTAGCGCCGGTAAATTTACCCAGACCGTTAACCACCTTCACTTTACGCCCTTTGGCCATGCCAGCCAGACCGCCGGTCAGCTGAGTGATGACTTTTTCTTTCCAGGTGCGAATCTTGTCAATGTCAGTTTTCGGTTCACCGAAAACGATGCCGTGTTCGGCCAGCGCTTTCGCTTCTTCGATAACTTTAGCAACGTGCAGCAGTGCTTTAGAAGGGATACAGCCGACGTTCAGGCAAACACCGCCGAGGGTGCTGTAACGTTCTACGATGACGGTTTCCAGACCTAAATCAGCGCAACGGAAGGCAGCAGAATAACCTGCGGGGCCTGCCCCAAGTACCACGACCTGAGTTTTGATTTCAGTACTCATCATGACCTCTGTTATTTGTATCCGGCGGGTCTGACGCTATTGTTTTTACGCCCATGTCCACCGGGACGTTCTATCCGCAAGCATTTTACAAAATTGTTAACAATTTTGAAACAACAAACGGCAAACGATTTTGTCCTTTATTGCTGGTAACTTCAAAACGCAGAAGAGATTACCAGAAAAAAGCCGGCCGTCAGGCCGGCTTTTTGCTTACATCACCAGGCGGCGAATGTCGCTCAGCATATTGTTGATGATGGTGATAAAGCGCGCACCATCAGCACCGTCGATCACGCGGTGGTCGAAGGACAGAGAGATCGGCATCATCAGACGCGGCACGAACTCTTTGCCATTCCATACCGGCTCCATCGCGGACTTGGAGACGCCGAGGATAGCCACTTCCGGCGCGTTCACAATCGGTGCGAAGTGGGTGGTACCCAGGCCGCCGATGCTGGAGATAGTGAAGCAACCACCCTGCATTTCGCCAGCGGTCAGCTTACCATCACGCGCTTTCTTGGAAATCACGGTCAGTTCACGAGACAGCTCGGTAATGCTCTTCTTGTTCACGTCTTTGAAGACCGGAACAACCAGACCATTCGGGGTATCAACCGCCACACCGATATTGATGTATTTCTTCAGCGTCAGACGCTGTGCATCTTCAGACAGGGAGCTGTTGAAGCGCGGCATCTGCTCAAGCGCCGCGGCAACGGCTTTCATGATGAAGACCACCGGAGTGAATTTCACGTCCAGCTTACGCTTCTCAGCTTCGGCATTCTGCTGTTTACGGAACGCTTCCAGATCGGTGATATCGGTTTTGTCGAAGTGCGTAACGTGCGGGATCATCACCCAGTTACGGCTCAGGTTAGCACCAGAGATCTTCTGGATGCGGCCCAGTTCAACTTCTTCCACTTCACCAAACTTGCTGAAGTCCACTTTCGGCCACGGCAGCATGCCCGGGATACCACCACCGGTAGCAGCAGGCGCGGCTTCAGCGCGTTTAACCGCTTCTTTCACGTAGGCCTGAACGTCTTCGCGCAGGATACGGCCTTTACGACCAGTTCCTTTCACTTTCGCCAGGTTTACGCCGAACTCGCGCGCCAGGCGACGAATCAGCGGGGTAGCGTGAACGTAAGCGTCGTTTTCAGCGAACTCAGATTTGCCTTCTGCTTTTGCAGCAGGTGCAGCTGGTTTAGCAGCCTGAGCCGGTGCAGCAGCTGGTGCTGGGGCAGCCGCGGCAGCCGGAGCTGCGGCAGGCGCGGCGCCTTCCACTTCGAAGACCATAATCAGGGAGCCGGTGGAGACTTTGTCGCCGGTGCTGATTTTGATCTCTTTCACGGTACCCGCGAACGGCGCAGGCACTTCCATGGAAGCTTTGTCGCCTTCAACGGTGATCAGTGACTGTTCAGCGGCAATTTTATCGCCCACTTTCACCATCACTTCAGTCACTTCAACTTCATCGCCGCCGATATCCGGCACGTGAACTTCTTTAGAACCTGAAGCTGCCGGTGCAGCAGCAGCCGGAGCGGCTTCCGCTTTCGCCGGCGCCGCGGCAGGCGCTGCGCCCGCCACTTCGAAGATCATGATCAGGGAACCCGTGGACACTTTGTCGCCGGTGTTAATCTTGATCTCTTTCACGGTACCGGCGAACGGCGCCGGCACTTCCATAGAGGCTTTATCGCCTTCTACGGTGATCAGGGATTGTTCAGCGGCGATGGTGTCGCCCACTTTTACCATGATTTCCGTGACTTCAACTTCATCACCGCCGATATCCGGTACATGAACTTCTTTCGCGCTGGCGGCTGCCGGTGCTGCGGCGGCCGGAGCGGCTTCTTTCTTCTCTTCCTGCGCAGGTGCAGCGGCTGCTGCACCATCGGCGGAATCGAAAATCATGATCAGTTTACCGGTCTCGGTTTTGTCGCCGACGGAGACTTTGATCTCTTTAACGACGCCAGCCTGCGGAGACGGGACTTCCATAGAGGCTTTGTCGCCTTCTACGGTGATCAGCGACTGTTCAGCTTCAACTTTGTCGCCCACTTTGACCAGAATCTCGGTGATTTCAACTTCATCAGCCCCGATGTCCGGTACTTTGATTTCGATAGCCATTATTCTTTTACCTCTTACGCCAGACGCGGGTTAACTTTATCTGCATCGATGTTGAATTTAGTGATGGCTTCCGCAACCACTTTCTTATCGATTTCGCCACGTTTAGCCAGTTCGCCCAGCGCTGCTACCACCACGTAGGAAGCGTCAACTTCGAAGTGATGACGCAGGTTTTCACGGCTGTCAGAGCGACCGAAGCCGTCGGTACCCAGTACGCGGTAATCATCGGCCGGTACGTAAGTACGAACCTGCTCAGCGAACAGTTTCATATAGTCAGTAGATGCGACTGCCGGAGCGTCGTTCATCACCTGAGCGATGTACGGAACGCGCGGCGTTTCCAGCGGATGCAGCATGTTCCAGCGTTCACAATCCTGGCCATCACGCGCCAGTTCGGTGAAGGAGGTGACGCTATAAACGTCAGAGCCTACGCCGTAGTCTTTGGCCAGGATCTGCGCTGCTTCACGGACGTGACGCAGGATAGAACCGGAGCCCAGCAGCTGAACTTTACCTTTGCTACCTTCAACGGTTTCGAGTTTGTAGATACCTTTACGGATACCTTCCTCGGCGCCTGCTGGCATTGCCGGCATGTGGTAGTTTTCGTTCAGCGTGGTGATGTAGTAGTAAACGTTCTCTTGTTTCTCACCGTACATACGCTCCAGACCATCGTGCATGATGACCGCAACTTCGTACGCGTAAGACGGATCGTAAGAGATACAGTTCGGGATGGTCAGAGACTGAATGTGGCTGTGGCCATCTTCGTGCTGCAGACCTTCGCCGTTCAGCGTGGTACGACCGGAAGTCCCGCCGATCAGGAAGCCGCGAGCCTGCTGGTCGCCTGCCTGCCAGCACAGGTCACCGATACGCTGGAACCCGAACATGGAGTAGTAGATGTAGAACGGGATCATCGGCAGGTTGTTGGTGCTGTAGGAGGTCGCAGCAGCCAGCCAGGATGCACCGGCACCCAGTTCGTTGATACCTTCCTGCAGAATCTGGCCTTTCTCGTCTTCTTTGTAGTAAGCAACCTGCTCACGGTCCTGCGGAGTGTACTGCTGACCGTTCGGGCTGTAGATACCAATCTGACGGAACAGGCCTTCCATACCAAAGGTACGCGCTTCATCGGCGATGATCGGCACGAGGCGGTCTTTGATGGATTTGTTCTTCAGCATCACGTTCAGGGCACGAACGAACGCGATAGTGGTAGAGATCTCTTTATTCTGCTCTTCCAGCAGCGGACCGAAATCTTCCAGGGTCGGCAGCTCCAGCTTCTCATCGAAGTTTGGCTGACGGCTCGGCAGATAGCCGTGCAGTTTCTGACGCTGGGCGTGCAGATAGGTGTGCTCTTCAGAACCTTCCGGGAAGGTCACGTACGGCAGTTTTTCGATATCAGCATCGGCAACCGGCACGTTGAAACGATCGCGGACGTAGCGAACGCCGTCCATGTTCATTTTCTTAACCTGGTGAGCGATGTTTTTACCTTCAGCGGTGTCACCCATGCCGTAACCTTTAATGGTATGGGCGAGGATTACGGTGGCTTTGCCTTTGGTTTCCTGTGCTTTTTTCAGCGCAGCGTAGACTTTCTTCGGATCGTGACCGCCGCGGTTCAGGGCCCAGATCTGCTCGTCAGTCCAGTCGGCAACCAGCGCTGCGGTTTCCGGATATTTACCGAAGAAGTGCTCACGCACGTAAGCGCCGTCTTTGGATTTGAAGGTCTGGTAGTCACCGTCAACGGTCTCTTCCATCAGCTGGATCAGTTTACCGCTGGTATCTTTACGCAGCAGCTCATCCCAGCGTCCGCCCCAGATAACCTTGATAACGTTCCAGCCAGCACCGCCAAAGATGCCTTCCAGTTCGTTAATGATCTTGCCATTACCGGTAACCGGGCCGTCAAGGCGCTGCAGGTTACAGTTGATAACGAAGACCAGGTTGTCCAGCTTCTCACGGGTCGCGATGGTGATCGCGCCTTTGGATTCCGGCTCGTCCATCTCGCCGTCGCCGAGGAAAGCGTAAACGGTTTGTTTGGAAGTGTCTTTCAGGCCGCGGTGTTCCAGATACTTCAGGAACTTAGCCTGATAAATCGCACCGATTGGGCCCAGACCCATAGAGACGGTCGGGAACTGCCAGAATTCCGGCATCAGTTTCGGGTGCGGATAAGAGGACAGACCTTTACCGTGAACTTCCTGACGGAAGTTGTTCATCTGCTCTTCAGTCAGACGACCTTCCAGGAAAGCACGCGCGTAGACGCCCGGAGAGATGTGGCCCTGGAAGTAAACCAGGTCGCCGCCGTCCTGCTCGTTGCGTGCGCGGAAGAAGTGGTTAAAGCACACTTCATAGAAGGTTGCGGAAGACTGGAAGGAAGCCATGTGGCCGCCCAGTTCGAGATCTTTTTTCGATGCGCGCAGAACGGTCATAATCGCGTTCCAGCGGATCGCAGAACGGATACGACGTTCCAGATCCAGATTACCCGGGTATTCCGGCTCATCTTCAACGGCAATAGTGTTCACGTAACCGCCGGTCGATGCGCCAGCAGCCACTTTCACCCCGCCTTTGCGGGCTTCAGAAAGGAGTTGGTCAATAAGATACTGAGCGCGCTCAACACCTTCTTCACGGATGACCGATTCGATCGCCTGTAGCCAGTCGCGAGTTTCGATCGGATCCACGTCATTTGGTAAACGTTCTGACATGGGGGGTATTCCTTATCTATCTAATCGTTGATTAATCTGGAACCTGTCCCATTGCGCTCTTTGTTCTTCATACTTCTGGCTGTCTCTTTGTTGGCTTCGCTTCCTCACCCCAGTCACATAGTTCACTATGCTCCCGGGGATTCGCGCGCTTGCCGCCGCGATACACCCAAAATTATTTTGAACAACTAAAAGTGCAATAAGACAGGTTCTGCGTTTAGTTGCCGCGCTCTAAAAATGGCGCTTAAGAACCGGAGTTCTCATCTTTTCGTTGCTGTAAACGACGCAGTGAGCGTTCACGACGGCTCTGCTCACGGCTACGATCCAGCAAAATTTCCTCAATGAACGCCAGGTGACGATGCGACGCTTCACGCGCCTGCTCCGGTTCCCCGGCGATTATCGCCTCAAAAATGCGAGTACGATGATTGCTGACCTGCGGGAGCATCTCCCGACGGGCGTACAACAATTCAAAATTCTGGCGAACGTTCTGGGCCAGCATCGGCTCCATACAGCGTAGTAGATGGAGCAGCACCACATTGTGCGCCGCTTCGGTGACGGCGATTTGATACTGGACGACGGCATCGGATTCGGCGTCGAGATCGCCGGACTGCTGAGCCCGCTCAATGGCCTGATGCAGCTCGCGAATGCGTTCGCGGTCTTCATCATTGCTGCGCAGCGCCGCGTAATAAGCCGCGATGCCTTCAAGCGCGTGACGGGTTTCCAGCAGATCAAATTGGGATTCAGGGTGGTCGGACAGTAGCTCTACCAGCGGGTCGCTGAAGCTCTGCCACAGGCGGCTTTGTACAAACGTTCCGCCCCCCTGGCGACGAAGCAACAAGCCCTTAGCTTCGAGGCGTTGAATAGCCTCACGGAGCGAGGGACGGGAAACGTCGAACTGTTTTGCCAGTTCACGTTCTGGCGGGAGTTTTTCACCGGGGCGCAACGTCCCCTCAAGGATTAAAAACTCCAGCTGCTGCTCTATCACATCGGATAGTTTTGGTTGGCGGATCTTGCTGTAGGCCATATTCCCTGTCTCTGCCATTAGCCCGGAGTCAATTGGTCTTACCAATTCATAGTTCGTATCGCTAAAGTAACAAAGTATTCACCTTCTGTCCATACAGGTTTTGATTGAAATCATTAAACCCGGCACGTTTTAACAACCTTACAGAAATAACATTTCAAAAATGTAACCTTGCACAAATGTTGTGTTTACTCACAAAGAGGTAGCGTTAACGTAATAGAAACGAAAAATTACGCTATCTGAACCGATTCAACTCCTCATTAAGTGAATATAAATTCAATAAATTTGCATGGATGACAAATAGTGGGTAGGCACTGGCGCATGGGGTGGGATTTACAAATGGCGTCTTTTTGCTCGCTTCGTCATCATCCCTTCATAAAGCAGGTGCATTCAGCGGCGCTTATCACTATTCTCCATGATACGAAAGGCCTTTTCATGAATTTCCTCTCCGCCTTGCGTAAAGAAATAAGTACATCTACGGAATTTGATAATTACACAAACACAACAATATGTGCGCTACATCACTCGGGGCAAAACGGGGCGCAGGCTCCGTAGAAATTCGCTGACTATGCTATCAGGCAGGGATGGACAGCGAAGAAGTCACCTGATGGATGACGCGGACAAACATAATAGCCATAACCACACACGAGGATTCATGATGGAAGGTCAACAGCATGGCGATCGGCTAAAGCGCGGCCTTAAAAACCGCCATATTCAGCTTATTGCGCTGGGAGGCGCTATCGGTACCGGTTTGTTTCTGGGTAGCGCATCCGTCATCCAAAACGCGGGTCCCGGTATTATTCTGGGCTACGCAATTGCCGGTTTTATTGCTTTCCTGATTATGCGTCAGCTGGGCGAAATGGTCGTCGAAGAGCCGGTAGCCGGTTCATTTAGTCATTTTGCCTACAAATACTGGGGCGGCTTTGCAGGCTTCGCTTCCGGCTGGAACTACTGGGTGCTTTACGTGCTGGTCGCAATGGCCGAGCTGACCGCGGTCGGGAAATACGTCCAGTTCTGGTGGCCGGAAATTCCTACCTGGGTTTCTGCGGCCGTTTTCTTTATCGCTATCAACGCCATCAACCTGACGAACGTCAAGGTGTTTGGCGAGATGGAGTTCTGGTTCGCGATCATCAAAGTCGTCGCCGTCGTGGCGATGATCCTGTTCGGCGGCTGGCTGCTGTTCAGCGGCAACGGCGGCCCGCAGGCCACCGTACGCAACCTGTGGGAGCAAGGCGGATTCCTGCCGCACGGCTTCACCGGGCTGGTAATGATGATGGCGATTATTATGTTCTCTTTCGGCGGGCTGGAGCTGGTCGGTATCACCGCAGCCGAAGCGGATAACCCGGAGCAGAGCATTCCGAAGGCCACCAACCAGGTCATCTACCGCATCCTGATTTTCTATGTGGGCTCGCTGGCCGTTCTGCTTTCGCTGCTGCCGTGGAGCCGCGTAACCGCCGATACCAGCCCGTTCGTCCTGATTTTCCACGAGCTGGGCGATACCTTCGTCGCGAATGCGCTGAATATCGTGGTATTAACCGCGGCGCTCTCCGTTTACAACAGCTGCGTATACTGCAACAGCCGGATGCTGTTCGGTCTGGCCCAGCAGGGGAACGCGCCAAAAGCGCTGATGAGCGTCGATAAACGCGGCGTGCCGGTCAACACCATCCTCGTCTCCGCGGTGGTCACCGCGCTGTGCGTACTGATTAACTACTTCGCGCCGGAATCCGCGTTTGGTCTGCTGATGGCGCTGGTGGTTTCAGCCCTGGTGATCAACTGGGCGATGATTAGCCTGGCGCACATGAAGTTCCGTCGCGCTAAGCAGCAGCAGGGCGTGGTCACCCGCTTCCCGGCGCTGCTTTATCCGCTGGGCAACTGGATCTGCCTGCTGTTTATGGCGGGAGTGCTGGTGATCATGCTGATGACCCCTGGCATGGCGATTTCCGTCTACCTTATCCCGGTATGGATTGCCGTTCTCGGCGTCGGCTACCTGTTTAAGCAGAAAACCGCCAGCGCCATTAAAGCATAATCCTGCATCTCCACAACCTGTGTCCGCCCGCCGCTGGCGGACACAGCGCATTGTTATCTGCTTCACACTTTCCCCCTGATAACCGATTTATCCATATCGTTAACCCTATCCTGCAACGCATTAGTCCATTACCCGGCTAATAATTCTCTCCATACCGCCACGGGGAGATCGCTGCGATGAATGGCAATAAGCTTTCAGTTAAAGAAAAAATAGGCTACGGGATGGGTGACGCCGGATGCAATATCATATTCGGCGCCATCATGTTGTTTGTTAACTATTTTTATACGGATATTTTTGGTCTCGCGCCGGCGCTGGTGGGCGTTTTGCTGCTTTCCGTACGCGTTATTGATGCCGTCACCGATCCGATTATGGGGGCGATGGCCGACCGTACCCGCAGTAAATACGGGCGCTTTCGCCCATGGCTGCTGTGGATTGCCTTCCCGTACGCGCTGTTCAGCGTGCTGATGTTTACCACCCCGGAGTGGTCGTACAATAGCAAGGTTATCTATGCTTTCGTCACCTACTTCCTGCTCTCGCTGACCTACACCGCGATCAACATCCCCTACTGCTCCTTGGGTAGCGTGATTACGAATGACCCGAAGGAACGCGTGGCCTGCCAGTCCTATCGCTTCGTGATGGTCGGTATCGCCACGCTCCTGCTCTCCCTGACGCTGCTGCCGATGGCGGACTGGTTCGGCGGTGAGGATAAAGCCAAAGGCTATCAGATGGCGATGACCGTGCTGGCGATTATCGGTATGTGCATGTTCCTGTTCTGCTTTGCCACCGTTCGTGAACGCGTAAAACCCGCCGTCCAGACCAACGACGAGCTGAAAAAAGATCTGAAAGACGTCTGGAAAAACGACCAGTGGGTTCGCATCCTGCTGCTAACGCTGTGCAACGTTTGTCCGGGCTTTATTCGCATGGCCGCCACCATGTACTACGTCACCTGGGTGATGCAGCAAAGCACCCACTTCGCCACGCTATTTATCAGCCTCGGGGTAGTCGGAATGATGATCGGCAGTATGCTGGCTAAAGTCCTGACCGACCGCTGGTGCAAACTGCAGGTGTTTTTCTGGACCAACATCGTGCTGGCGATTTTCTCCTGCGCCTTCTACTTCTTCGACCCGCACGCCACCATGATGATTATGGTGCTCTACTTCCTGCTGAACATTCTGCATCAGATCCCCTCGCCGCTGCACTGGTCGCTGATGGCCGACGTGGATGACTACGGCGAATGGAAGACCGGCAAACGCATCACCGGCATCAGCTTCTCCGGCAACCTGTTCTTCCTGAAGGTCGGTCTGGCCATCGCCGGCGCGATGGTTGGCTTCCTGCTCTCCTGGTACGGTTACGATGCCGGTGCGAAGCAGCAAAGCGCCTCCGCGATTAACGGTATCGTATTGTTATTCAGCGTTATCCCCGGCATCGGCTATCTGATTACCGCGGGGGTGGTGCGTATGCTGAAGGTAAACCGCGAATTTATGCGGCTAATTCAGTCCGACCTCGAGAAACGCCGGGTCAACTACAGCGAACTCAACGACTATCAGGAACTGAAAACCGGCGAACAGGTAAGGAAAGCGTAATGAAAAACTGGCCGAATCCATTTATTGAACAACGCGCGGACCCGTATATTCTGCGCCATCAGGAGAGCTACTACTTTATTGCCTCGGTGCCGGAGTATGACCGTCTGGAAATCCGCCGCTCAGCAACCCTTGAAGGTTTACGCGACGCGCAGCCGGTGGTCGTCTGGCGTAAACCGGACAGCGGCCCGATGAGCCAGCTCATATGGGCCCCGGAGCTGCATGAGATTGACGGCAAATGGTATATCTACTTTGCCGCCAGCCACACCCACGATCTGGATGCGCTGGGCATGTTCCAGCACCGCATGTTCGCGCTCGAATGCGCGGAGAGCGACCCGTTAACCGGGAAATGGCAGGAAAAAGGCCAGATTAAAACGCCGCTTGATACCTTTGCGCTGGATGCCACCACCTTCCACCATCAGGGTAAACGGTGGTACCTGTGGGCGCAAAAAGATCCGGAAATTAAGGGTAATACCAACCTCTATCTGGCTGAACTGGCAAATCCGTGGACGCTAAAAGGTCAGCCGGTCATGCTGAGTCAACCCGAGTTTGACTGGGAGTGCCGGGGTTTTCTGGTGAACGAAGGCCCGGCGGTCCTGTTCCACGGCGACAAGCTGTTCGTCAGCTACTCCGCCAGCGCCACCGACGAAAACTACTGTATGGGCTTATTGTGGATAGACATTAACGCCGACCCGCTGCGGCCGGAAAACTGGCATAAAGCGCCGCAGCCGGTGTTCCGTACCAGCTATGAGAATCGTCAGTATGGGCCCGGACACAATAGCTTTACGCAAACGCCGGAGGGAGAAGATGTGCTGGTGTACCACGCGCGCAACTACACCGAAATCGAAGGCGACCCGCTGTACGATCCGAATCGCCATACCCGCCTGAAGCTTGTCCGCTGGGACGAAAACGGGATGCCTGATTTTGGCATCCCGGCAGCAGATACGGATTAAAAGCGAAACCTGCCCGCCAGCGGGCAGGTGCTTAAATCAGCGTACCGTAAATCGTCAGCAGCGCCATAATCACCACCACCACCAGCGATGTTTTTTTCGCCATGGAGACCGCCGCCTTCGGCGTCGCCACTTTATCCACATGCGGCTCGCGCGCCAGCGAATACTGCGCCAGGCGCGTCAGCACCTGATACTGCGAAGAGTGGAGGTCGCCCAGCGAGGCAAACCACGCAGGCAAAGCCTTTTCCCCGTGCCCAACCAGCGCGTACACCACGCCGACCAGACGTACCGGAACCCAGTCGACCACGTGCAGAATGCCGTCAATACCCGACTGTAAGCGATGACGCGGCGTCTGATAACGCGCCAGCCAGGTCTGCCAGGCCCGCAGCGTACAGTAGGCAATCAGGGTTAACGGTCCCCACGGCCCGCCGACAACGAACCAGAACAGCGGAGCGAGATAGTAGCGGTAGTTAATCCACAGCAGCGCGTTTTGCAGCTCGCTCAGATATTCACGCTGGTCGCAGCCGGGCGGCACGCCGTGGATCAGGGTGAGCTCGCTGGCCATGGCGTCGCAGGCGCGGCTATCATCGCGCGCCGCCGCCTTCAGGTAGGCGTGATAGTGCAGACGGACTTTGCCCGCGCCGATGCACAGCAGGCCCAGCAGGATCCAGAACACCAGCAGAGGAATGTTAAACAGCTGCCCCTGCAGCAGACGCTGAATAATAAACACGACCGCCGCCGCCGCGACCGTCATCAGTAGGGTAGTGAGCAGGGAATAATGCTTTACCCGGCGAAACAGCACTTCCAGCCGGTGATCGAGCTGCCAGTGCTCGCCCAGCTTAAACAAACGCTCGGCAATGAGGACTAACAGCGTAGTGAACAACGTCATGGCATCTCCTTATTCTGACGACGGGGTTAACAGACCGCGAAATTTTACCCAGTCAAAAGCCGGGCCGGGATCCGTTTTACGCACTGGCGCAATATCGCTATGGCCGGTGATATTGTCAGCTATCGCCGGATAGCGCGAGATAAGCTGACGGGAAACGGCAACCAGCTGCTGATACTGCGCGTCGGTATAAGCCAGCTCGTCGGTCCCTTCCAGCTCAATGCCTATCGAAAAATCATTACAGCGCTCGCGCCCGTGATAGCTGGAAACCCCCGCGTGCCAGGCGCGCTGGTCGAAAGGCACATACTGCACGATTTCACCGTCGCGGCGAATCAGACAGTGTGCCGAAACGCGAAGATGCGCGATTTCAGCAAAAAAAGGGTGCGCATTCGGATCGAGCGTACCGGTGAACAGGGCATCAATCCATGGCCCGCCAAATTCACCGGGCGGCAGGCTTATATTATGCACCACCAGCAAAGAGGGGGGTTCATTATCCGGGCGGCTATCGTGGTGCGGCGAAGGAACCCGACGCGCCTCTTCCAGCCATCCCCCGTTCAACTGCATGTTGAGTCTCCTTTTACTAGCTTATGCATTCGTGGCACCGTGACCAAACAATCCCCGGCATCATACCCACGCTCGCTCGGCTGGCTAACGCCAAAACTTCACGCTGGCGCCGCCGACGAAAGGACGCGGATGTGGTACAGAAACGTCGTTCAGGTTAGCATGTTTCCCACTTCTGAATCTTATCTATCTGGAGCTTTATCATGACGCCTCGTCGCTACAATCCCGACCGCCGCCGTGACGCGCTGCTGGAGCGTATTAATCTTGATATTACCGATGCCGTCTCTCAATCCCTGCGGGAAGATTTAGGCGGTGAAGTGGATGCGAACAACGATATTAGCGCGCAATTATTGCCGCAGGATGCGCGCTCGCATGCCGTCGTCATCACCCGTGAAGACGGCGTGTTTTGCGGTAAACGCTGGGTAGAAGAAGTCTTTATTCAGCTTGCGGGCGACGACGTTAACTTCACCTGGCACGTTGCCGATGGCGACGCGCTAAAAGCCAATCAGCCGCTATTCGAGCTGGAAGGCCCTTCGCGGATCCTGCTCACCGGCGAACGTACCGCACTCAATTTCGTGCAGACGCTCTCCGGGGTGGCCAGCGAAGTCCGCCGCTATGTCGACCTGCTGGCAGGCACCAAAACTCAACTGCTCGATACGCGCAAAACGCTGCCGGGCCTGCGCACGGCGCTGAAATATGCGGTCCTGTGCGGCGGCGGGGCCAATCATCGCCTGGGCCTCTCCGATGCCTTTCTGATTAAAGAGAACCATATTATCGCTTCCGGCTCGGTACGGCAGGCGGTTGAAAAAGCGTTCTGGCTGCACCCGGATGTGCCGGTTGAGGTGGAAGTCGAAACCCTTGAAGAGCTGGATGAAGCGCTGAAAGCCGGCGCTGACATCATTATGCTCGACAACTTCACTACCGACCTGATGCGCGAAGCGGTCAAACACACCAACGGCCAGGCGGCGCTGGAAGTCTCCGGCAACGTCACATTCGAGACTATTCGTGAATTTGCTGAAACCGGCGTCGATTACATCTCCGTTGGCGCGTTGACCAAGCACGTCCGCGCTCTCGATCTCTCTATGCGCTTCCGCTAATCCCCCTGCCCCGGTTCGTCGTTGATGCCGGGGCGCACTTTTGCGAGCCGGTTCGCACGCCAATAATCCCTCAATGCAACCCGCAAAAAAAGCCTGGAAGCGTGCTTCTCCAGACGCGATCTGCCGCTCGTATCGCTAAACAAACCCCGGCAAAGTGCTCCCGAAGATAACAAGGAGCAACTTATGGACAAACAACGCGGCTTTACCCTCATCGAACTTATGGTGGTCATTGGGATCATCGCCATTCTCAGCGCAATCGGCATTCCGGCTTATCAGAACTATCTGCGAAAAGCGGCGCTTACCGATATGCTGCAAACCTTCGTCCCGTTCCGCACCGCCATTGAGCTGTGCGCGCTGGAGCACGGCGGATTAACCACCTGCGATGGCGGCAGCAACGGTATTCCCTCGCCCGCCACAACCCGCTACGTTTCGGCTATGACCGTCGCCACAGGCGTTGTCACGCTCACCGGGCAGGAAAGCCTTAATGGCTTAAGCGTCACGCTGACGCCGACCTGGGATAACGCTAACGGCATCACCGGCTGGCAGCGAGTGTGCAACATTACCGGCGATAGCGCACTCAAGCAGGCCTGTGAAGACGTGTTCCGTTTTAACTGAGGGCGCGGCAATGAAAACTGAACAATTGATACCTCTTTGCCAGCGCTATCAGGCCTTACTGCTCGATAGTAATGAACACACCATCGCTATCGCCGTGGTTGACGCCCCCGCCCCGGAGCTGCTGGAAGCGTTACGTTTCGCGACGCAGAAAAGGATTGATATCGAGTGCTGGAGCCAGGACCAGATGGACAAGCGGCTGCAGACGCCGGGAATATCAACCCTCACCCCGCCTGTTGAAGCCTCGGCCAGCATCGTTGAACAGGTAAATAGCCTTCTGGAACAGGCCCTGCGCCAGCGCGCATCGGATATTCATATTGAACCCGGTGACGATCGCCTGAGAATTCGCCTGCGGGTAGATGGCGTACTCCATTCTCTTGCGCCGCTTGCGCCGGAACTCGCCGCCCCCATCACCGCCCGACTTAAAGTGCTCAGCAATCTGGATATCGCTGAACACCGGGTACCGCAGGACGGTCAGTTTACCCTCACGCTCGCAGACCGCCCGATCTCGTTTCGGATCGCCACGCTTCCCTGCCGCGGCGGGGAAAAAATCGTCCTTCGCTTATTACATCAGGTCGAACAAGCGCTGGACCTCGAAGCGCTGGGGCTATCGTCTCAGCAGCTTGCCGTCTTTCGCGCGGCGCTTAACCAACCTCAGGGGCTGATGCTGGTCACCGGCCCGACGGGAAGTGGGAAAACCGTCACTTTGTACAGCGCGCTGCAGGCGCGGAATCGCGACGAGGTCAATATATGCAGCGTTGAAGATCCGCTGGAGATCCCCATCGTGGGGATGAATCAGACGCAGATTAATCCGCGGGCGGGCTTAACCTTTCACAGCGTACTGCGCGCCCTGCTACGCCAGGATCCTGATATCGTGATGGTCGGGGAGATACGCGATGCAGAAACCGCTGAAATTGCGATAAAAGCAGCGCAAACCGGGCACCTGGTTCTCTCAACGCTGCACACCAATTCAACCAGTGAAACGCTGGTTCGCCTGCAGCAGATGGGCGTTGCGCGCTGGATGATCTCATCCGCGCTTTCTCTGGTGGTTGCTCAACGCCTGGTACGCAAACTGTGCCCGCACTGCCGCCAGGAAACCGGCAGTTCGGCCGATGTTCCACACAGCCTGTGGCCGCGGGCGCTTCCTCGCTGGCAGGCTCCGGGCTGTCAGCACTGCTATCACGGCTACTACGGTCGCCTGGCGCTATTTGAGCTGCTCCCCGTCACCACCGCGTTACGGCAGGCGATTACTCAGGGTCTTAGCGCCGGAGAGATCGAGTCCCTGGCGCGCGAATCCGGTATGATGACGCTGTTTGAGAGCGGCTGTCTGGCCGTCGAACGTGGGATGACAAGTCTGGAAGAGGTCGTTCGCGTGTTGGGGATACCGCATGGCGACTAAACGACTGTGGCGCTGGCGCGGTCTCTCTCTCCAGGGCATTCCCTGCCAGGGAACGCTCTGGCAGGATAATCGCCCTGAGGCATTGCAGGCTCTGCAGCGGCAGCGAATTATCCCGCTGACGCTGCGCCGCTGTAGCGTGCAAAGCGCCCTCTGGCATCCGCGCTACAGTGGCGAAATCATCCGCCAGCTGGCCGCGCTTCTTCAGGCCGGTCTCCCCCTGGCCGAGGGGCTGGAACTGCTGGCGCAGCAGCAGCCCAATGCGCAATGGCAGGCGCTGCTGCAAACCCTGGCGGAGGATCTGGCGCAGGGCATTTCGCTTTCAGGCTCCCTGGAAAAATGGCCTGAGGCGTTCCCTCCGCTCTATCTGGCCATGATTCGCACCGGTGAACTTACCGGTAAACTGGAACTTTGCTGCGCTCAGTTGGCCAGGCAGCAGCGAGAGCAGCTGCTCCTCACCGAAAAAGTGAAAAAAGCGCTGCGCTACCCGTTGATTATCTTATCCCTGGCGCTGCTGGTGGTGATGGGAATGCTGTGCTTTGTCTTACCGGAGTTCGCCGCTATATATCAAACCTTCAACACCCCGCTGCCGTGGCTGACCCGCGCGGTAATAAGCATTGGCGAAGGGTTAACTCGCTGTTGGCCACTGCTCGCTGCCCTGGGTATTTTACCTGCAATACTCAACCGGCTGATTTGCCAGCGGCCAGGCTGGCTGCTGTACCGTCAGAAGCTGCTCCATACGCTGCCGGTGTTTGGCAAACTGCTATGCGGCCAGCGGCTTAGCCAGATTTTTACCGTACTCGCATTGACGCAAAGCGCCGGAATCAGCTTTCTGCAAGGCCTGCAAAGCGTGGAGGAAACCCTGAGCTGCCCGCTATGGCGGCAGAGGCTCCAGCAGGTTTGCCGGCAAATTACCCACGGCGATCCCATCTGGCAGGCGCTCGCCAACGGCGGAGGCTTCACGCCGCTTTGCCTACAACTGATCCGTACCGGTGAAGCTTCGGGTTCGCTGGATACCATGCTGGAAAATCTGGCTCGTCACCATAGTGAGCAGACGCATCAGCAGGCAGATAATCTGGCGACCTTGCTGGAACCGATGATGTTGGTAGTGACCGGAACGATTGTCGGCGTGCTGGTGGTGGCGATGTATTTACCCATTTTTCATCTGGGCGACGCCATTAGCGGAATGGGGGGATAACGCTGGCGCAAACGCGCCAGCGAACGGCATTACAGGCTGTTGAACACGCGGTTCTCTTGTTCCTGTACGCGAATAAAAGTCGTGCGTTTAGTCAGTTCTTTCAGCCGTGAAGCACCTACGTAGGTGCATGCGGAACGCAGGCCGCCAAGAATATCGCGCGCGGTGTTTTCAACCGGGCCGCGCAGAGGCAGCTTAACGGTTTTGCCTTCAGCCGCACGGTACTGGGCTACGCCGCCAACGTGACGGGTCATCGCCGACTCCGAGCTCATGCCGTAGAACAGCATGAATTTTTCGCCGTTTTCTTCAACCACGGTACCGCCGCTCTCTTCGTGACCGGCCAGCATACCGCCAAGCATCACGAAATCCGCGCCGCCGCCGAAGGCTTTAGCCACATCGCCCGGCATAGTACATCCGCCGTCGCTGATAATCTGCCCGCCCAGGCCGTGCGCCGCATCGGCACACTCAATCACTGCGGAAAGCTGCGGATAGCCGACGCCGGTTTTCACGCGAGTTGTACATACGGAGCCCGGACCGATACCCACCTTAACGATATCAGCCCCCGAAAGAATCAGCTCTTCGCACATTTCGCCGGTCACAACGTTGCCCGCAATAATGGTTTTCTGCGGCCAGGCTTCGCGGGCTTTCGCGACAAACTGCACGAAGTGCTCTGAATAGCCATTCGCCACGTCAATGCACACAAAGCTAAGCTGCGGATTTTGGATCAGAATCTGTTTTGTTTTCTCAAAATCCGCATCGGAGGTGCCGGTAGAGACCATGACGTGCTGCACGACATCTGCCGATACGCTCTGAACAAACGCCTGCCACTGTTCAACGCTGTAATGCTTATGTACGGCGGTCAAAACGCCAAATGAAGCCAGGGCTTTAGCCATGGCAAACGTGCCAACGGTGTCCATGTTAGCAGCAATGATCGGCACACCAGACCAGGTCTGGCCAGAATGTTTGAAAGTGAATTCACGTTCCAGCTGTACGTCAGAACGGCTTTTGAGGGTAGAACGTTTCGGGCGGATAAGAACGTCTTTAAAACCAAGCTTCAAATCTTCTTCAATACGCATGTGCGAATTCCTGGGGTTAATTGCATTATTGTGAGAGCACAACTCCAGTGACGTTATCATACGCACGAATCATGGCCGCGCAAGACTGCGATTTTCACTTTTTTTACGCTACAATCGTATAAATTTACCTGGTGAACAGCCAAAAGCGAATTTGCGATATCCCATCGCAGGCGTATCATTTTTAACCATTTGATTTACATGCGCAAAAAGAACCAGGGTACGTGGTGACAGCCATTTATTGGTTGATATCACGTCGATAAAGCCACTATCGCAGTGGCGTCGTCGCGTCGTAAATCACGGCTCTGTTATTGAAAAATGTGCATGTAGTCAGTTTCAGGATTGAGGTGTATGACATACACGGTAGCGTTAACAGGCGGCATCGGTAGCGGTAAAAGTACCGTAGCCGACGCATTCTCACACCTCGGGGTTAACGTTATTGATGCTGACATTATCGCGCGCCAGGTGGTCGAGCCCGGCACCCCGGGGCTAAACGCAATTGCTCAACGCTTCGGTCCGCAGATCCTGAACAAAGATGGCACCCTTAACCGTCGCGCTCTGCGTGAACATATTTTCGCTCATGCAGAGGATAAGAACTGGCTAAACGCGCTGCTGCACCCGCAAATTCAGCAGGAAACGCGTCGTCAGATGCAGCTTGCCACCTCGTCTTATATTCTCTGGGTTGTACCTTTACTGGTCGAAAACCGTTTGTCCGCCAAAGCCGATCGGGTCCTTGTTGTCGATGTGCCGAAAGAGACGCAGATAGCGCGCACGATGCTTCGCGATCGGGTCAGTCGGCAACATGCGGAACATATTCTTGCCGCTCAGGCAACGCGCGAGCAGCGCCTTGCCGTTGCGGATGATGTTATTGAAAATATGGGTTCACCTGATGCCATCGCATCAGCTGTCGCCCGCCTGCATGCAAAGTATCAACAGCTGGCAGCGCAGGCCGCCTCACAGGAAAAACCGTAATGTCTACCCCTGTTCTATTTGAACATCCGCTTAATGAAAAAATGCGCACCTGGCTGCGTATTGAGTTTTTGCTTCAGCAGCTGACCGTACATCCCGCCATTACCAGCCATGCGGATGCGCTGCATTTTTTCCGCAATATCGGCGACCTTTTAGATGTTTTTGAACGCGGTGAAGTACGTACCGATCTGATGAAAGAGCTGGATCGCCAGCAGAGGAAGCTGCAATCCTGGGCGGAAGTCCCTGGGGTTGATCAGGATCGTATCAACGAACTGCGTCAGCAGCTGAAGCAATCAGGCAGTACGTTAATGTCGGCGCCGCGTATCGGCCAGTACCTGCGAGAGGATCGCCTGATCGCCCTGGTACGCCAACGCCTGAGTATCCCGGGCGGCTGCTGTAGCTTCGATCTTCCGACGCTGCACATCTGGCTGCATATGCCGCAGGAATATCGCGATGAGCAGGTCGGTAAGTGGCTGGCCAGCCTGGAACCGCTGACGCAATCGCTGATGCTCATTCTCGATCTCATCCGTAACTCGGCCCCCTTCCGTAAGCAGACCAGCCTGAACGGTTTTTATCAGGACAACGGCGAAGATGCCGATCTGCTGCGTCTGCGGTTGGATCTTGCCAGCCAGCTCTACCCCCAAATATCAGGCCACAAGAGCCGCTTTGCCATCCGCTTTATGCCGCTGGACAGCGAGCACGGCATCGTGCCGGAGCGTTTTGATTTTGAACTGGCCTGCTGTTAAGGAGTCAATATGTCAGAAGAGATAACCGTCAACTGCCCAACCTGCGGCAAAATTGTGGTCTGGAATGAGCAGAGCCGGCATCGCCCGTTCTGCTCCAAACGCTGTCAGCTTATCGATTTAGGCGAATGGGCAGCGGAAGAGAAACGTATCCCGAGCAGCAGCGATCTGTCAGATAGCGACGGCTGGAGCGAAGAAAAAGAGTAACGGATTTCGGGCGGGCATGTGCAGGCCCGCCCTGATTTGCCGGATGCAGGCGCACCCTACCCGATCTGAGAACCTTGAATTAACTTCGTAATGACGGGTTCGTTTGCCGGCGGGAAATCCTCAGCAACGAGCGCGCTCTGCGCCATCCAGCGTCCCGGCTGCCCTTCTTTCCCCCACGGCTCGCCTTCCCAGCTGTTCACCAGCCAGAACCACAGCGTGATATGGCGATCGGGAAACTGGTACTCCAGCTTATCAAACAGGCTGTAAGCTTTAGCTGTAATGCCGACCTCTTCCTGCAGTTCGCGCACTAAGGCCTGTTCGGACGACTCGCCCTCTTCAATTTTACCGCCCGGGAATTCAAGCTTGTTCGCCATATGCGCATCGGCGGCCCGCTGAGTGATAAAAATCTCCCCTTGCGAATTACGGATAATACCCACTGAAATTTGCAGCGTTTTCATTGTCTTCATTCCATAAAAAAGGCGCAGATATCTGCGCCCTGGTATTCAATATTGTAAAAGCTTAGCTCAGGCGACCGTGGCACTGCTTGTATTTTTTGCCAGAACCGCACGGGCAAGGATCGTTACGACCCACTTTACGCTCGCCGGTTTGTTCAGCCAGCGCGGCCGCGGCTGCGCTATCATCGTCCTGATGGCTCAGCTGCTGCATCTGCGCCAGACGCTCAGCTTCTTCACGACGCTGCTGCTCCATCGCTTCAACCTCTTCCGGCATCCGCACCTGAACTTTGCTCAGAGTACTGATCACTTCATATTTCAGGGATTCCAGCATTGAAGCGAACATGGAGAAAGATTCACGCTTATATTCCTGCTTCGGATCTTTCTGCGCATAGCCGCGCAGGTGGATCCCCTGACGCAGGTAGTCCATCGCCGCCAGGTGCTCTTTCCACAGGGAGTCCAGCGTTTGCAGCATGACGCCTTTTTCGAAGTGACGCATCATCTCAGCGCCAACCACTTCTTCCTTACGCTGATAGGTTTCAATGGCGCTCTGCAGAATGCGCTCACGCAGCGTTTCTTCATGAAGCTCCGGCTCTTTATCCAGCCACTCTTTGAGCGGCAGCTCGAGGTCGAAGTCATTTTTCAGACGCTCCTGCAGGCCTTCAATATCCCACATCTCTTCCAGCGACTGCGGAGGAATATGGGCATCGATGGTCGCTTTAAATACGTCTTCACGAATGCTGTTAATCGTCTCGCTCACGTCGGTCACATCGAGCAGCTCATTACGCTGGGTGTAAATAGCGCGACGCTGATCGTTAGCCACATCGTCATATTCCAGCAGCTGCTTACGAATATCGAAGTTGCGGCTCTCGACTTTACGCTGCGCGTTGGCAATCGCTTTGGTCACCCACGGATGCTCGATAGCCTCACCCGGCTTCATACCCAGTTTACGCATCATGCCGGACACGCGGTCAGACGCGAAGATACGCATCAGGGCATCTTCCATCGACAGATAGAAACGGGAAGAACCGGCGTCCCCCTGACGGCCTGAACGACCGCGGAGCTGGTTATCAATACGGCGGGATTCATGGCGTTCGGTACCGATGATATGCAGACCGCCCGCAGCCAGTACCGCATCGTGACGAACCTGCCAGTCGGCTTTGATCTGCGCAATCTGTTCCGGAGTCGGGTCTTCCAGCTGGGCGACCTCGGCCTGCCAGCTACCGCCAAGCATAATGTCGGTACCACGGCCGGCCATGTTGGTCGCAATGGTTACCGCAGACGGATAGCCCGCCTGCGCAACGATGTC
Organism: Klebsiella sp. RCJ4; assembly: GCF_009025755.1. NCBI lineage: Bacteria > Pseudomonadati > Pseudomonadota > Gammaproteobacteria > Enterobacterales > Enterobacteriaceae > Klebsiella > Klebsiella sp. RCJ4. The sequence goes on along the minus strand of NZ_WCIN01000027.1, from coordinate 90,426 downwards.
CGCTTCGCTGGCGTGGAATTTCGCGTTCAGCACGTTGTGCTTGATGCCCGCCTTCGTTAATTCATTAGAGACCACTTCTGATTTTTCGATAGAAATGGTACCCACCAGCACCGGCTGACCCGCGGCGGTACGCTGCTTAATATCTTCGATAATGGCCTGAATTTTTTCCGCTTCGGTCATATAGACCAGGTCCGCCATGTCTTTACGAATCATCGGACGGTTGGTCGGAACCACAACGGTATCCAGCTTATAGATTGAGCTAAATTCAAACGCTTCGGTATCGGCGGTACCGGTCATCCCTGCCAGCTTCTCGTACAGGCGGAAATAGTTCTGGAAGGTAATTGAAGCCAGCGTCTGGTTCTCGTTCTGAATATCAACGCCTTCTTTCGCTTCAACGGCCTGGTGCAGGCCATCGGACCAGCGGCGCCCCTGCATCGTACGGCCGGTGTGTTCGTCGACGATGATCACTTCGCCATCTTTCACGATGTAATCAACATCGCGGGTGAACAGCACATGCGCGCGCAGCGCGGCGGTCACGTGGTGCATCAGCATGATATTGGTCGGTGAGTACAGCGACTCGCCTTCTTCCATAATACCTTCATTCACCAGCAGCTCTTCAATCAGCACCAGGCCGCGTTCGGTCAGGTTTACCTGACGCGCTTTCTCATCGACGGAGAAGTGCCCTTCGCCGGTAAAGGTTTCGGAGTCTTCTTTATCCTGACGCACCAGGTGCGGAATGATCTTGTTCACCTTCTTGTACATTTCCGAGCTGTCTTCAGCCGGGCCGGAAATAATAAGCGGGGTACGCGCTTCATCGATCAGAATGGAGTCGACTTCATCCACCAGCGCATAGTGCAGTTTGCGCTGTACGCGCTCTTCAGGACTGAAGGCCATATTGTCGCGCAGATAGTCAAAGCCGTATTCGTTGTTGGTACCGTAAGTAATATCGGCTGCGTAGGCTTCACGCTTGGCAGGCGCAGGCAGGCCGGACATATTAATGCCAACGGTCATCCCCAGGAATTCAAACAGCGGGCGGTTGTTCTCGGCATCACGCTGCGCCAGATAGTCGTTGACGGTCACCACGTGAACGCCTTTACCGGTCAGCGCATTCAGATAGGCAGGCAGAGTTGCGGTCAGCGTTTTACCTTCACCGGTACGCATTTCTGCAATACAGCGGTCGTTGAGAACCATGCCGCCCAGCAGCTGAACGTCAAAGTGACGCATGCCGAAGACGCGTTTACTGGCTTCACGCACGACGGCAAAGGCTTCCGGGATCAGGCTCTCCAGGGCTTCGCCTTTTTCCAGGCGAGCGCGGAACTCAGCGGTTTTCCCTTTCAGTTCGTCGTCGGACAGTTTTTCCATGGACGGTTCCATGGCGTTGATCACGTTGACGGCCTTGCGCATACGACGCAGCGTACGGTCGTTACGGCTACCGAATACTTTAGTTAATAATTTGATTAGCATAATAAAATCTCAAACGCCCCGCGGTGCGGTGTCACAAAAAAATAGAATGGTCCGTTTTTGGTTTAGCTGAGACGTTGAGGCCCTGCGCGTATGCCGGCCACCTGGCTAATCCAGGTACAGACGCGAAACGCGCAGTGGGAAATAGAGGGGTTATATGCCGCCAGATGAACAATGGCCGGAGGTTTACTCTCCTGCGTCAACAGCGCGCTAAGCGTGTCGAGAAGGGCCAGATGCTGCGCCTGAAGCGGTGAAGACTCTTCCGCTACCGGCAGCGCCTGCGGGGCCATCGCAAAAGAGAGGTGGCGAATGACCGTACGAATGGCGTGCTGATGCCAGTAATCAACCGTGAAATTGGGCCGACGACTGGAAGATTCCAGCAGCGCTAGCTGAGAAAAATTAACTTTAGCAGGATTATGGTTGCTGGACGTCGTTTTAGCGGGCGACGCGGTCTCATGCTCATGACCATTGCTAAGCGCAGGCAGGCCGAGGCTAGCCGCGACCATCCCCAACAGGAGATGCGGCCAGAAATACCGTCTGCCAAACTGTCGCCAGCGCGTCAGCAATCCACTCACTTACGTTACCTTTTGTTGGTAGCAACCCTAAGAAATATTTTGCGTCCAAATACTAACATTAATACGCCGTCACGGCAGCAGGAATGAGGTCTCAGGCGGGGGAAAAACGTTTAAAAAAGGAACGAACGCGCAAAAAATGCAGTTAAAAATCAAAGCAGGACGCAGCGGGAATATAAAAAAGAAAACGACTGGCTCCCTGGCCGGAGAGAGTACCAGGTTACCAGTCGAATTTACTGCCGGGTCTGACTTATGCCAGAACCAGCGTCGGGGCGCGGAACGCCAGCGGCATTTCTGCGTCGTCCTCGAAGGTCACATACTCCCAGGCTTCCTGTTTTGCCAGAACAGCCTGCAGCAGTTTGTTATTCAACGCGTGACCGGATTTGTACGCCGTAAATGCGCCGATAATGTTGTGACCACACATAAAGAGGTCGCCAATGGCATCCAGCATTTTGTGACGGACAAACTCATCTTCAAAGCGCAAACCGTCTTCGTTCAGTACGCGATAATCGTCAACAACGATGGCACAATCGAAGCTGCCGCCCAGGCACAGGCCGCGGGACTGCAGATATTCGATATCACGCATAAAACCGAAGGTACGCGCGCGGCTAATCTGGCGCATAAACGCATCAGCCGAGAAGTTCATTGCGTAGCGCTGGCTGCTGGAGTCAATCGCCGGATGGTTAAAATCAATGGTGAAGTCCAGTGAAAAACCATTGTACGGTTTGAATTCGGCCCATTTATCGCCATCTTCAACGCGAACTGTCTCTTTGATACGCACAAATTTCTTAGCGCAGTTCAGTTCATCGATGCCGGCATCCAGCAACAGATAAACGAACGGAGCCGCACTACCGTCCATAATTGGGACTTCCGGCGCATCGACTTCAATAATAATGTTGTCGATACCCAAGCCAGCCAGCGCGGCATTGAGGTGCTCAACCGTCGATATCCGTACGTCATGCTCATTGACCAGGCAAGTACAGAGCATGGTATCACGCACAGATTTGGCATCAGCCGGAAAATCAACCGGTGGATTCAAGTCGGTGCGACGATAGATGACCCCGGTATTTGCCGGCGCAGGGCGTAACGTCAGGGTGACTTTCTTGCCGGTATGCAAACCGACGCCAGTCGCCTGAACGATACGTTTAAGAGTCCTTTGTTTGATCATCGTATAATCTCGCCAAGTTACCTATCCAACCGAAGTGTACTATACATTCGGCAGGCCAGTTTAGCACAAAGAGCGCAGATGCCCAACTTCCAGCCAATTCTTAATCGGCTTGCTTACGCAGGAAGGCTGGAATATCCAGATAATCTGGCTCTTTCGCGGCCTGCGGCGTATTGTCGTTGACCACTTTTGCGGCCGGTTTCTGCTCTTGCGTCAGTGGAGACATACCGTGCTGCTGGTAACGATCCATCACCGGCTGCTGCACCTGTTTGTTGGTGACCAGGGTGATTTCCGGACGTTTGTCCATACCGATACCGGTAGCAACGACGGTTACGCGCAGCTCGTCGTTCATATCCGGGTCCAGAGAGGTACCGATAACCACGGTGGCGTTATCCGAAGCAAATGCGCGGATAGTGTTACCTACGGTCTCGAACTCATCCAGACGCAGGTCGAAGCCCGCAGTGATGTTGACCAGAACGCCACGCGCGCCGGACAGATCGATATCTTCCAGCAGCGGAGAAGAGATCGCCATTTCAGCCGCTTCTTCCGCACGGTCTTCACCGCTCGCCACGCCGGAGCCCATCATGGCGTAGCCCATTTCAGACATCACGGTACGCACGTCCGCAAAGTCGACGTTCATCAGGCCTGGGCGGGTGATCAGCTCAGCGATACCCTGCACCGCGCCTTTCAGCACGTCGTTGGCCGCACCGAAAGCGTCGAGCAGAGAAATGCCGCGGCCGAGAACCTTCAGCAGCTTGTCGTTCGGGATGGTGATCAGCGAATCCACATGCTTGGACAGCTCGGTGATGCCCTGCTCAGCGAACGCCATGCGCTTCTTGCCTTCAAAATTGAACGGCTTAGTCACCACGGCAACGGTCAGGATACCTAAATCTTTTGCAACTTCAGCCACCACTGGCGCAGCACCGGTTCCGGTACCGCCGCCCATGCCGGCTGCGATAAACACCATATCGGCGCCGTCAAGGGCGGCACGCAGCGCTTCACGGTCTTCATCCGCCGCGTTACGGCCGACTTCCGGGTTTGCGCCTGCGCCCAGACCTTTGGTAATACCGCTACCGATCTGGATAGTCTGGCCAACAGCCGTTTTGCGCAGAGCCTGCGCGTCGGTGTTCACCGCGAAAAATTCAACACCCTCAATGCGCTCGCGCACCATGTGCTCAACGGCATTACCGCCGCCGCCGCCGACGCCGATGACTTTAATCACCGCGTCGTTGGTCAGTTCCATAGGTTCAAACATAATTTCTCTCTCCGTTGTGCCTGTCGCCTGAGAACGCTAATTTTCTGCGTTCTCTTAAAAAATTAAAACTCTTTTCGCAACCAACTGTTGAGTCGTTTGATCCACGACCCGACCGTTACGCGTTTTTCCACCTCTGCTTCACCACTGAGATGAGATTCCTTCCCGTAGTGCAGCAGCCCAACCGCCGTCGAGTAATACGGCTCCTGGGCATAATCCGTTAATCCGGTAATATTCAGCGGCGCGCCAATTCTCACCTGCGTATGGAATACGCGCTGCGCGCAGGCGGCAAGTCCTTCAATTTGCGCCGCACCGCCGGTTAATACAATGCCAGCCGCCAGGTGGTGCTTCACACCTTGTTGACGGAGCTGTTCCTGCAGCTGCAGGATCTCTTCATTCACCAGGTTGAGCAATTCGGTATAACGTGGCTCAATCACCTCGGCCAGCGTCTGACGCTGCAGACTACGAGGCGGACGCCCGCCTACGCTGGGGACTTCCACATTCTCGTCTTTACCAACGATGGAACCCAGCGCACAGCCGTGACGCACTTTAATGGCTTCTGCGTCGCTCGGCGGCGTACCGAAAGCGTAGGCAATATCGCTGGTCACCACGTTGCCCGCGTACGGGATCACTTTGGTATGACGCAGCGCGCCGCCGGTATAGACCGCAATATCCATTGTACCACCGCCGATATCCACCACGCAGACACCCAGTTCACGTTCGTCTTCCGTTAATACGGAATAGCTGGCGGCTAAACCGGCGAAAATAAGCTGGTCGACTTTCAGACCGCAACGCTCCACTGCTTTGACAATATTTTTTGCCATATCGTTATGGCAGGTAATCAAATGCACTTTCGCCTGCATGCGTACGCCAGACAGTCCTACGGGGTTTTTAATCCCCTCCTGGTAGTCGATGGCGTACTCCTGCGGGATAACGTGCAGAACGCGATGCTCGTCGCGCACGCGAACCGATTTCGCGGTATGTACCACGTTCTCTACGTCGTCCTGCGTCACTTCTTCTTCAGAAATCGGCACCATACCGATTTCATTTTGACAGCTGATATGTTTGCCTGAAAGCGCCAGATAGACTGACGAGATCTGGCAATCCGCCATCAGTTCGGCCTGGTCAATGGCGCGCTGTACGCATTTCACCACGGATTCCAGGTCGTTCACTCCGCCTTTATCCATACCACGCGATGGGCAACTGCCCACGCCAATGATATTAATCATACCGTCGGGCAGAACTTCCCCTACTAAAGCGGCAACCTTAGCGGTGCCAATCTCCAGTCCAACTACCAGTTTTCTGTCCGTCGCCTTGATCATTGTTGTTCTGCCTGTGCCTGATTCTGTTGTTGTTGAGTTTCCTCTACAGGAGCCGGTACCCAACCGACTGCCGCTCCCGAGTCATAACGCAAATCAACGTAGCTTATCCGTTTGCCGTCGGTCTGCGCCTGCTGCTGAAGAACCGGGTAGAGTTCCATAAAGCGCTGAAGCCGTTTCATGGTGTCACCCCGGCCAAGGTTGAGCTTAATGTCGTTATTAAGCGTCAACTGCCAGGAGCGACGCGCGGTCATTGCCGCTACTTTCAACGTGAATTTATCCTTCGCCAGCACCTGCCCCATGTCGCGGTATCCCTGAAGGACTTCGTTCTCACTGCCTTCCGGGCCGTACAACATCGGTAAATTCTGTTTACTGGTGCGATCTGACGGCACGCTGAAAGAATTTCCGTCCACGTCTACCATATGCTGATCATTCCAGCGCGCTATCGGCACATATTCAACCAGATGAATCTTCAATTCGTCCGGCCACTGCTTTCTGACGCTCGCCTGCTTAATCCACGGCAGACGTTCAATCTGGCTTTGAATAATGTTGACGTCCTGCGTCATAAAGGTGCCCGGCGACCCCAATGCCAGAATCGCCTGACGGATATCATCGTTGCGCGTGTAGTGACGCTCACCGGTGACCACCATCTTTGACAGCGGTAACCGCTGTGCATCTTCCATCCAGCCCAGAACCATCCATCCGCTGACCAGCACGGTACAGAGCACCGCCAGCAGGAAGAAGATACCCGCCAGACGAGAGCCATTACTTCGACGCGAAGAGGTTTCGTCTTCCTCTTCGTGGTTCCGCGTATTCAGCGCAGCCTGCGACATATCACCCCGCCAGGTCCAGAATTCGTACAACAAGCTGCGAGAAGCTCATCCCTGCCTGACGCGCCGCCATGGGCACCAGACTATGGCTGGTCATGCCAGGAGAGGTGTTTGCTTCCAGCAGATAAAACTGGCCATCGCTGTCCAGCATCACATCAATTCGCCCCCAGCCGTAACAGCCAAGACTATCCCAGGCTTTTTGCACCAGAGCCTGCATTTCTGCCTCGCGCGCGGAATCTTCCAGGCCAGGGCAGAAATATTGCGTTTCATCAGAGAGATACTTTGCTTCATAATCATAGAAGGTTCCAGCCGCCTGGATACGTATTGACGGTAAAATTTCTTCTCCGACGATAGCGACGGTAAATTCCGGCCCACTGAGCCATTTTTCAATCAGAACTTCGTCATCATGCTGAAAAGCCAGCGCCAATGCATTTTGTAATGCACAACTTTCGCTGACTTTGGACATACCGACGCTGGAGCCTTCGCGACTGGGTTTAACAATCAACGGCAGTCCGAGGGCGGAAATCTGCTGTTCTACCTCAGCGGAAAGCCCCGCGGTGAACTGTTTACGCGTCAGCGCAACCCACGGCGCAACCGGCAGCCCGGCGCCCTGCCACAGCAGTTTGCTGCGCAGCTTATCCATTGAGATAGCGGAAGCCATCACGCCGCTGCCGGTATAGGGGAGTTGAATCAGCTCCAGCAGACCCTGCAACGTACCATCTTCACCGCCGCGACCGTGCAAGGCAATAAACGCTTTCTGAAAACCCATATTTTTCAATTGGGTAATATCCACGTCGCGCGGGTCGACCGGGTGCGCATCGACCCCGGCTTCGCGCAGGCCGGCGAGCACCGCCGAACCTGAATTGAGAGAGACTTCACGTTCAGCGGAGGTTCCGCCAAAGAGGACCGCGATTTTATCAGCCATGGCGCTCCTCCTGCGATTTTTGCGGCTGCAATTTGATTTCCGCCAGGTGACGGGCGATTTTACCAATGTTTCCCGCCCCCTGAACCAGCACCAGATCGTTGCCGGTCAATACTGAAGCCAGCATCTCTGCCGCCTGCGCCGGGTCGGAAACCAGAATCGGGTCGACTTTACCGCGGCCGCGAATCGTACGGCACAGCGAGCGGCTGTCGGCGCCAGGAATAGCGGCTTCGCCCGCGGAATAAACGTCCAGCATCAGCAGCGCGTCAACCTGGGTCAGCACGTTGGCGAAATCATCGTACAGATCGCGCGTACGGGTAAAACGGTGCGGCTGAAACAGCATCACCAGGTTTTTATCCGGCCAGCCCGCCCGCGCCGCTTTGATGGTGGCATCCACTTCTGTAGGATGATGACCATAATCATCGATCAGCATCGCGGTACCCTCTTTACCGTTAACTTCAGCTAAGGGGTATTCGCCAAGGAAATCAAAGCGACGGCCGGTGCCCTGGAAGCTTTCCAGCGCGCGCAAAATAGCGTCATCATCAATGCCCTCTTCCGTGGCAACGGCCACCGCCGCCGCCGCGTTCAGCGCGTTGTGGCGACCCGGTGCGTTCAGCGTCACCTGAATGACCTCTTTATCCTGGCGAACCAGACGGAAATGGCCCTGAGCGCCAACCTGACGATACTCTTCCACGCGAACGTCGGCATCATCGCTAAATCCGTAGGTGGTGAGCTGGCGGCCAACGCGCGGCAGCAGTTCACGAATCACCGGATCGTCCACGCACATCACCGCGCGTCCGTAGAACGGCAGATTGTGCAGGAAGTTAATAAACGTCTGCTTCAGGTTTTCGAAGTCGCCGTGGTAGGTATCCATATGATCGGCTTCGATATTGGTCACGATAGCGACCATCGGCTGTAAATGCAGGAACGAGGCGTCGCTTTCGTCCGCTTCGGCAATCAGGTAACGACTATGGCCAAGGCGCGCGTGCACGCCAGCGGCTTTGACCAGACCACCGTTCACGAAGGTAGGATCCAGCCCGGCTTCAGCGTAAATGCTCGAGACCATCGCCGTGGTTGTGGTCTTTCCGTGCGTGCCGGCAATGGCAATGCCGTGGCGAAAACGCATCAGCTCCGCCAGCATCTCGGCGCGGCGAATAACCGGAATACGCGCTTCGTGGGCGGCGACGATTTCCGGGTTATCCGCAGAAATCGCGCTGGAAACCACGACAACGCTCGCATCGCGCACGTTTTCAGGGCGATGGTTGAAATAAATCGTGGCGCCAAGCTGAGTCAACTGCTGGGTCACCGGATTCGGCGCCAGGTCGGAGCCGCTAATCTGATAACCTTCGTTGGCCAGAACTTCGGCAATACCGCCCATGCCGGCACCGCCAATGCCAACAAAGTGAATGTGCCGGACGCGACGCATCTCGGGCACGATAGAACGCAGTTTTGCCAGATCTTGTGTATTCATTCTTTACGCCATCAACTTCTTTATTCGGACGGTGATCATCACCGCGATTAACGCGCCAGTGCTGCGGCGCTCACTTCTTCTGCTACCCGTTCGGTCGCGTCCGGAATCGAGGCTCTGCGCGCTCGCTCCGCCATATCCAGCAGCGTCTCGCGATCCCAACCCGCCAGGGTTTGCGCGACGGCCTCCACGGTAAACTGCGGCTGCTCAAGGATCTTCGCTGCCCCTGCCTTCTCTAACGGCAGCGCATTCCAGTACTGCTGACGATCTTTGTGCTGAAAAGGCACAAACAGCGCCGGTAAACCCGCGGCGGCAATTTCGCTCACCGTCAGCGCCCCGGAACGACATACGACCACATCGGCCCAGGCATAAGCCGCCGCCATGTCGTCAATAAATTCGGTGACTTTGTGCTGCGGCTGGCCGGCGTCGGAATAGGCCTGCTGTACGCTCTCCTGGCCCCCTTTACCGCTCTGGTGCCAGATGGTGACAGCAGAACCCAGCTTCGCCGCCACCTGCGGCATCGTCTGATTGAGCACGCGCGCGCCCTGCGAGCCGCCGACAACCAATACGCGAATCGGCCCCTGACGCCCGACTAACCGCTGTTCCGGCAGCGGCAGCGCCAGCACATCGGTACGAACCGGGTTGCCAACAACGTCGGCATGCGGGAAAGCGCCGGGAAATGCCTGCATGACCTTTTTGGCAATTTTCGCCAGCCATTTATTCGTCAGGCCGGCAATCCCGTTCTGTTCATGCAGGACAACCGGGATCCCCAGCGACCATGCCGCCAGACCGCCGGGTCCGGAAACATAGCCGCCCATGCCCAGCACCACGTCCGGCTGAAAACGCTGCATAATCGCTCGCGCCTGACGCCAGGCGTTGAAAATACGCACCGGCGCCAGCATCTGCGCCTTCAGGCCCTTGCCGCGCAGGCCGGATATCTGAATGAAATCAATTTCAATGCCGTGCTTCGGCACTAAATCCGCTTCCATACGATCCGCGGTACCCAGCCAGCGGACCTGCCAGCCCTGGTCCATTAAATGGTGCGCAACCGCCAGTCCCGGGAACACGTGTCCGCCGGTACCGCCTGCCATCACCATTAAGCGCTTTTCCTGACCGCTCATCGAACACCCCGTGTAAACGCCTGGGCTTTTTCCAGACGCGTTTCATAATCAATTCGTAACAGCAACATGATCGCCGTCGACATAATCAGCAGGCTCGAACCGCCGTAACTGATCAGCGGCAGCGTCAGGCCTTTGGTTGGCAGCATCCCCGCCGCCGCGCCGACGTTAACCAGCGCCTGAAAGCTAAACCAGATCCCAATGGCGCAGGCCAGAAATCCGGAGAAACGGTGGTCAATCTCCAGCGCTTTGCGGCCAATGGACATGGCGCGAAAAGCGACGAAGAATACCATTAAAAGTGCGAGTACCACACCGATATAACCGAGCTCTTCACCGATAATGGCGAAGATGAAATCGGTGTGCGCCTCGGGCAAATACTCCAGCTTCTGGACCGAATTGCCCAGGCCCTGCCCCCACATTTCGCCGCGACCAAAGGCCATCAGCGACTGGGTTAGCTGGTAGCCGCTGCCGAACGGATCTTCCCACGGGTTCCAGAAAGAGGTCACGCGGCGGATACGGTACGGTTCAGCCAGAATCAGCAGTACGACCGCCGAAAGCCCCATCCCGATAATGGCGATAAACTGCCACAGCTTGGCTCCCGCCAGGAACAGCATGGCCAGGGTGGTCACAAACAGCACGACGACGGTACCGAGGTCCGGCTGCGCCAGCAGTAAAATCGCCAGTACGAAAATCACGCCCATCGGCTTTAAGAAGCCGCGCAGGTTGTTACGCACTTCGTCGCCTTTACGCACGAGGTAGTTGGCGATGTAGCAGAACAGCGACAGCTTGGTAAACTCCGCAGGCTGGATACGCAGCGGCCCCAGCGCAATCCAGCGCGACGCCCCGTTAACCGAGCTACCGACCACCAGAACAATCAGCAGCATGACGATAGAGGCGATCAGCATCGCGGTACTATGGCGCTGCCAGAACTCCATCGGCAGGCGCAGCGTCACCATCGCCAGCCCTAGCGCCAGCAGAATGTATAAGCCATCGCGCTTGGCAAACAGAAACGGATCGTTCGCCAGACGCTGGCCTACCGGCATCGACGCCGAGGTCACCATAATGAAGCCGATTGCGGCCAGGCCAAAGGTCAGCCACAGCAGCATCCGGTCATACATCACCAGGCTATCGGTATCTTTTTGCCGCGAGCCCATCACCCAGCCTTTCAGCGCGGCGAACAGCCATGCGAAAATAAACATTCCCGGCAGACGCGGCAGTCTCAGCCGTGGCATTTTCAGGCGCGGGAGTGATAAACGCATCAACCTAACTCCTTCGCCAGGCGAGCAAAGATGTCGCCGCGTTGTTCAAAGTTTTTAAACTGATCGAGGCTGGCGCACGCGGGAGACAGCAGCACCATATCGCCCGCGACAACCTTCGGCGCAATCTGGCGCATCGCCTGTTCCATGGTTTCCGTTTGCACGGCGACGTCCGGGCGAAGGGCCGCCAGCTGCGCGCCGTCGCGGCCGAAGCAGTACAGGCGAACGTTGTCGCCGGTCAGGTAACGGCTTAACGGCGTGAAATCAGCGGATTTCCCATCGCCGCCCAGCAGCAGATAGAGCGTTCCATCAAGATGCAGCCCATTGAGCGCCGCTTCGGTACTGCCGACGTTGGTGGCTTTAGAATCGTTGATCCAGCGCACGCCGTTGTGCTCCAGCACCAGCTGGAAACGATGCGCCAGCCCGGTGAATGTGGTCAGCGCTTTCAGGCTACTGGCGCGCGGCAGACCCGCCGCGTCCGCCAGAGCCAGGGCCGCAAGCGCGTTACTGTAGTTATGCTGGCCGCTAATCTTCATCTCTTTGACGTTGAGCACTTTCTCGCCTTTGACGCGCAGCCAGGTTTCTCCCTGCTGGCGGTTCAGGTGATAGTCACCAACGTCAACGCCGAAGCTGATGCAGCGATCGTCAGCGCCGCGTACCGGCATGGTTAACGCATCGTCGGCATTAACGATACAGGCCCGGGCGTTCTCATAAACGCGCAGTTTGGCGGCGCGGTACTGCTGAAGCCCCAGCGGATAGCGGTCCATATGATCTTCGGTGACGTTAAGGATCGTCGCCGCGGCCGCCCGCAGGCTGGAGGTGGTTTCCAGCTGGAAGCTGGAAAGCTCCAGGACATAGAGTTCGCGCTCAGCATCCAGCAGCATCAGCGCCGGCAGGCCAATATTGCCCCCGACGCCAACGTTCAACCCCGCCGCTTTCGCCATTTCTCCCACAAGGGAAGTCACGGTGCTTTTACCGTTGGAACCGGTGATCGCAATAATCGGCGCCTGCGCCTCGCGGCAGAACAGTTCAATATCGCCGACAATTTCTACCCCCGCATCCGCCGCGGCGCTCAGGGAAGGATGCGCCAGCGCGATGCCAGGGCTGGCGACAATCAGGTCCGCCGTCAACAGCCAGTCTTCGTTCAGACCGCCGACATAGCGCTCAACGGCTTCCGGCAGCTTGTCCAGCCCCGCCGGCGCAACGCGGGTATCCATCACCCGCGGCGTCACGCCGCGAGCCATGAAAAAGTCCACGCATGACAGGCCGGTCATACCCAGCCCAATAATGACGACTTTTTTACCCTGATAATCTGCCATGATTAACGTACCTTCAGCGTCGCCAGGCCAATCAGCACCAGCATCAGCGAAATAATCCAGAAACGCACGATAACGCGCGGTTCCGGCCAGCCTTTCAGTTCATAGTGATGGTGAATCGGCGCCATGCGGAAGATGCGCTGACCGCGCAGCTTGAAGGAGCCGACCTGCAGAATCACCGAGAGCGTTTCCACCACAAATACGCCGCCCATAATCACCAGCAGGAATTCCTGGCGCAGCAGCACGGCGATAATCCCCAGCGCGCCGCCGAGAGCCAGCGAACCCACATCGCCCATAAAGACCTGTGCCGGATAGGTGTTAAACCACAGGAAGCCCAGGCCCGCGCCGACAATCGCCGTACAGACGATCACCAGTTCACCGGCGTGACGCAAATAAGGGATATGCAGGTAGTTGGCGAAATTCATGTTCCCGGTCGCCCAGGCAACCAGCGCGAAGCCGGCGGCAACGAATACGGTTGGCATAATCGCCAGCCCATCAAGGCCGTCGGTCAGGTTGACCGCATTACCGGTCCCGACGATAACAAAATAGGCCAGCAGGACGTAGAACAGGCCCAGCTGCGGCATCACGTCTTTAAAGAACGGCACCACCAGCTGAGTCGCCGGCGTATCTTTACCCGCCATATACAGCGCAAAGGCGACGCCCAGCGCAATCACCGACATCCAGAAGTATTTCCAGCGGGCAATCAGGCCCTTGGTATCTTTGCGAACCACCTTACGGTAGTCATCAACGAAGCCGATGATGCCGTAGCCCACCAGTACCGTCAGCACGCACCAGACGTAGGGGTTAGATGGATAGGCCCACAGCAGAACGGAGACAACAATGGCGGTCAGGATCATGATCCCGCCCATGGTCGGCGTACCGCGCTTACTAAAGTGAGATTCCGGGCCATCGTTACGTACAACCTGGCCAAAGGAGAGTTTTTGCAGACGGGCGATCATGCGCGGGCCCATCCACAGAGAGATGAACAGCGCGGTCAGCAGGCTGACAATGGCGCGAAACGTCAGGTAGGAAAAGACGTTAAAGCCTGAATAATATTTGACCAAATGTTCGGCCAGCCATACTAACATGTTCCGTTCTCCTGTAATGCGCGTACTACCACTTCCATGGCGGCACTACGTGAACCCTTCACTAAAATGGTCATAATTTTATGTTCTGCGGTGAGCTCGCGCAGGCGGGTCACCAGCGCGGCCTTCTCGCTAAAATGTTCGCCAACGCCGCTGGCGCCGCTGATCTCTGCGCTCAACGTACCGACGCTCAGTACGCGATCGAGCCCGGCCGCTTTTGCCGCTTCGCCCACCTGACGATGGCACGCCTGGCTTTCCGCGCCGAGTTCGGCCATATCGCCAACGACCAGTACCCGGTAGCCCGGCATCTCAGACAGCACCTGTACCGCAGCGGTCAGCGAGCCGACGTTGGCGTTATAGGAATCATCCAGCAGCAGCTGGCTGTCGGTCAGCTGAATCGGGAATAACCGCCCCGGTACCGCTTTCAGATCTTTCAGACCCGCTTTGATCGCCTCATGCGTCGCCCCCACCGCCATTGACAGCGCCGCGGCAGCCAGCGCGTTGGCGATGTTATGGCGCCCCGGCAGCGGTAGCAGTACATCAACGCTGCCCGTTGGGGTCTGCAGAGTAAATTCAGTCCCGTGCGACGTCACATGAACGTTGGTTGCCGTGAAATCGCTGTGGGCGGCGTTCGGCGAAAAACGCCAGGTTTTACGCTCGCCAATCACGCTTTGCCAGTTCAGCCAGTCATTATTGTCGGCGTTCATAATCGCGATGCCGTTGAGCGGCAGACCGGTGTAGATTTCGCCCTTGGCTTTCGCCACGCCTTCCAGAGAGCCAAAGCCTTCCAGGTGCGCGGCGGCCAGGTTATTCACTAACGCGGCTTCGGGACGGGTCAGGCTAACGGTCCAGGCAATTTCCCCCTGGTGATTAGCGCCTAACTCGATGACCGCGTAGTCATGTTCTTTGGTGAGACGCAGCAGCGTCATCGGCACGCCGATATCGTTGTTCAGGTTACCTGCGGTATACAGCGTATTGCCGCACTGGCTCAGAATCGCCGCGGTCATCTCTTTAACCGAGGTTTTTCCGGAAGATCCGGTCAGCGCGACCACGCGCGCCGGCACCTGCTGACGCACCCACGCGGCCAGTTCGCCAAACGCCAGACGCGTATCCTTCACCACCACCTGCGGTAGATCGCAGGCCAGCTGACGGCTGACCAACAGTGCGCCCGCGCCGGCAGCTTTCGCCTGTTCGGCAAAGTCATGCGCATCAAAGCGCTCGCCTTTTAGCGCCACGAACAGGCAGCCCGCCGTGATTTTACGGGTATCGGAGGTGACGTCATCAATCGCCACATCGCGGCCGTGCAGCTCGCCATGCGTGATGCCGGCGAGCTGGCTGAGAGTCAAGCGAATCATGCTACCGCCCCCAGCAGACGCGCCACGGTGACGCGGTCAGAGTAATCGAGTCGGCGATTGCCGACGATTTGATAGTCCTCGTGGCCTTTGCCCGCCACCAGAACGACGTCGTTTTCTTTCGCCTGCATCACCGCATTAGTGACCGCTTCCGCACGACCTTCCACCGCCCTGGCATGGCCCGCGTCCAGCATGCCGGCCAGAATGTCATTGATAATCGCCCGCGGCTCTTCGGTGCGCGGGTTGTCGTCGGTGACAACCACGATATCGGCAAACTCTTCGGCGATAGCGCCCATCAGCGGGCGCTTGCCTTTGTCGCGATCCCCGCCGCAGCCAAATACGCACCACAGTTTACCGCGACAGTGCAGACGCGCCGCCTGCAGCGCTTTTTCCAGCGCATCAGGCGTGTGGGCGTAATCAACGACCACGGTCGGTTTACCCGGCGCGGAGAACACTTCCATACGCCCGCATACCGGCTGCAGGCGCGCGGCGGTTTTCAGCAGATCGGCAAGCGGATAGCCCAGCGCCAGCAGGGTGGCTAAGGCCAGCAGCAGATTGCTGACGTTAAAGGCGCCCATCAGGCGGCTTTCGATCTCGCCGTTCCCCCAGCTGGAGGCAAACTGAATGGTGGCGCCGCTATCGTGATAGCTCACGGCGGTCGCTTTGAGCCAGCGGCCCCGGCAGTTCGGGTTAATGTGATCTTCCATCGATACGGCAACCGCATCCGGCAGCTTCGCCAGCCAGCGGCGACCGACTTCATCGTCCGCATTAACAATCGCCTGCCCGCAATGGTGGGTTGAGTAGAGCAGCCATTTCGCCGCTTCGTAATGTTCCATATCACCGTGGTAATCGAGGTGATCGCGGCTCAGGTTGGTGAAGACCGAGGCGGCAAACTGCAGCGCGGCTACGCGATGCTGCACCAGCCCGTGGGAAGAGACTTCCATCGCGGCGAACGTCGCCCCTTGCCCTGCCAGGCCAGAGAGTACGTGTTGAACATCAACGGCCGAACCGGTGGTGTTTTCCGTTGGGATAACTTTCTCCAGCAGGCCATTGCCTACGGTTCCCATTACCGCGCTGGTTTCCCCCAGCAGCTGCGCCCACTGCGCCAGCAGCTGTGTCGTGGTGGTCTTGCCGTTAGTCCCGGTGACGCCCACCAGGCGCAGTTGTTCCGAAGGCTGATGGTAAAAACGCCCGGCCAGCGCGGATAAGCGCTCGTTGAGTTGGCTCAGATAGATAACCGGCACACCGTGCATTTCACGGATTTCGCCGTCATGGGCCTCATCTTTGGCCTCAGCAATAATGGCAGCAACACCTTGCGCTATCGCCTGCGGGATATAACGACGCCCGTCCGCCTGATGACCTAAAACCGCGATAAAAAGATCGCCAGAAGCAGCCACCCGGCTGTCCAGCGTCATTTCTCGCAGAATTCGCTCCGGCGCATTTGGCACCCACGGAGCGAGAAGGTCGCGCAAATTACGATCTGCCACCTGTTCCCTCGCCTTGATTAATCACTAATTCACTTTTTTCAGCCGTTGCCAGCGCATCCGGTTCAATGTTCATGGTGCGCAGTACGCCGCCCATGATGGCACCGAAGACCGGCGCGGAAACGGCGCCGCCGTAGTATTTACCCGCCTGCGGATCGTTGATCACCACCACCAGCGCAAAGCGCGGATGGCTGGCGGGCGCAACGCCTGCGGTGTAAGCAATGTATTTGTTGATGTAGCGGCCGTCGGGCCCTACTTTTTTCGCCGTACCGGTTTTAATGGCGATGCGATAGCCTTTGATCGCCGCCTTCACGCCGCCGCCGCCGGGCAGCGCCACGCTTTCCATCATATGAACAACGGTACGAACGAGTGATTCCGGGAAGACGCGCTCGCCCGGAACCGGTGGATCAACTTTGGTAATCGACAGCGGGCGATAGATGCCGTAGCTGCCGATCGTTGCGTAGACTCGCGCTAACTGTAACGGGGTTACCATTAGCCCATAGCCGAAAGAAAAGGTGGCCCTCTCTATGTCAGACCACCGTTGTTTTTGAGGGTATAAGCCACTGCGTTCTCCGACCAACCCCAAATTGGTCGCTTTTCCGAGTCCAAAACGTGAGTAAGTATCTACTAACGCTGAGGACGGCATCGCTAACGCCAGCTTAGAAACACCGACGTTACTCGACTTCTGTAGTACCCCGGTCAGGGTCAATTCGCTGTAGCGCGCCACGTCTTTGATTTCGTGGCCGTTAATTCGATAGGGAATGGTGTTCAGTACGGTATTTTCGTTAACAATGCCGCGCTGAAGCGCGGTCATCACCACCATCGGCTTCACCGTTGAACCCGGCTCAAACACGTCGGTAATGGCGCGGTTACGCATCGTATCTTTGGAGGTGCCCGCGAAATTATTCGGGTTGTACGACGGGCTGTTGGCCATCGCCAGCACTTCGCCGGTGTTAACGTCGACCAGAACCGCGGTACCTGACTCCGCTTTGTTGAACGCCACCGCATTATTCAGCTCGCGATACACCAGCGCCTGCAGGCGTTCGTCAATGCTCAGCGCCAGGTTATGCGCGGCCTGGCTATCGGTAGACGAAATATCTTCAATCACTCGACCATAGCGGTCTTTACGCACGATACGCTCGCCAGGCTGGCCGGTAAGCCACTTATCAAAGCTCTTCTCTACGCCCTCAATCCCCTGGCTATCGACGTTAGTGAAGCCAATGAGGTGAGCGGTTACTTCGCCAGACGGATAGTAGCGGCGGGACTCTTCCCGCAGATGAATCCCCGGCAGCTTCAATTTGCGGATGTAGTCGGCCATATCAGGGTTCACCTGACGCGCCAGATAGATAAAACGCATCCGTGGATTGGTATTGATGCGCGATGCCAGCTGATCCAGCGGCATATTCAGCGCATCGGCCAGCGCCTTCCAGCGGTTGTCCAGGGTCACGCCCCCGGCTTCATGCAGCTCTTTCGGGTCAGCCCAGATAGCTTTTACCGGCACGCTCACCGCCAGCGGGCGGCCGGAACGATCGGTTATCATTCCGCGCGCGGTAGAGACTTCCTGCACGCGCAGAGAACGCATATCGCCCTGGCGTACCAGCATGTCCGGGCTAATCACCTGTAGCCAGGCCACGCGGCCCAGCAGGAAGCCCAGCGCCAGCAGAATACAGCCGCACAGCAACGCAAAACGCCAACTGATAAAGTTGGCCTGTTCTTCCTGACGTTTTGCTTTTGGCGTTTTCGGCGCTGCTTTCATGCGTCGCAATAATCCTTATTTCTGTACAACGATATTTTCTTGTGATGGATCGACGTGCTGCATCTGCAGCTTCTCGGTCGCGATCCGCTCAACCCGACTGTGATCGCCGAGAGCATTTTCTTCGAGGATCAGGTTGCGCCATTCAATATCCAGCGCGTCGCGTTCCAGCACCAGCTGTTCGCGCTGCGCGGTTAAGAGGCGAGTATGGTGCGCCGTTGTCACCACCGTAATCGCCGTAATAATGATGCAAATGAACAGGCAGAGTGGCAGCTTCCCAAACCGCAGGAGGTCGTCTCCGATCACGCCAGGCAAAGCATGGCGCTCGTTGCTTCCTATCGACCCTTTCACCTTGCTTAGGGCTTCTGTCACTCTGCCGATCATGCGTTCGTCCTCTCTGCAATACGCAGAACTGAACTACGGGCACGAGGATTTTCAGCTACCTCTTTTTCGCCCGGCATCAACTTGCCTAATGCTCTTAGCTCACGGCCGCCCAGTTTTTTAAGCTGCTCTTCGGTCATCGGTAACCCTGCCGGAACCTGCGGACCGCGGCTTTGCTCGCGCATAAAGCGCTTCACAATACGGTCTTCCAGCGAGTGGAAACTGATGATTGAGAGCCGCCCGCCCGGGGCCAGCACGCTGAGCGAGCTTTTTAGCGCCTGCTCTATCTCCTCCAGTTCACTGTTCACCCAAATGCGCACCGCCTGGAAGGTACGGGTCGCGGGATGTTTGAATTTATCTTTCACCGGCGTCGCCGCCGCAACGACCTCCGCCAGCTCTTTGGTACGCGTCATCGGTTCGACGCGGTTGCGTTCGACGATGGCGCGGGCAATGCGTTTACCAAAGCGCTCTTCGCCGAAGGTTTTGATGACCCAGGCGATATCGGCTTCGTCGGCGGTTTGTAGCCATTCAGCGGCTGACTGGCCGCGCGTCGGATCCATGCGCATATCCAGCGGACCATCGCGCATAAATGAGAAGCCACGTTCAGCGTCATCCAGCTGCGGTGAGGAGACGCCAAGATCGAGCAGAATACCGTCGATCTTGCCGGTTAGATTGCGCTCGCCAACATAGTCGGCCAGCTGAGAAAAAGGACCATGAACGATGGAAAAGCGGGGATCATCGATAGTTTTCGCGACGGCGATAGCCTGCGGGTCGCGATCGATCGCCAGCAGGCGTCCCTCCGCTCCCAGCTGGGAGAGAATCAGGCGCGAGTGACCGCCGCGGCCAAAGGTACCATCAATGTAGATACCGTCAGGACGAATATTCAGGCCGTTAACGGCTTCATCCAGAAGTACCGTAGTGTGTTTATAATTTTCCATCATTTTACAAAGACAAATCCTGCAGGCGCTCCGACAGTTCCCCGGAAGCGGACTGCTCAGCGTCGATATCTTCCTTGACCCGTTGATACCAGGTCGTTTCGTCCCACAGCTCAAACTTATT
Source organism: Klebsiella sp. RCJ4 (assembly GCF_009025755.1). NCBI lineage: Bacteria > Pseudomonadati > Pseudomonadota > Gammaproteobacteria > Enterobacterales > Enterobacteriaceae > Klebsiella > Klebsiella sp. RCJ4. Next base: position 70,633 of record NZ_WCIN01000027.1, on the reverse strand, counting down.
GAACTGCCCGACCAGCATCACTTCTTTTGTCAGCCCGGCGTGTTGCCGCAGCACCGGGGCGATTAATAGCCTCCCGGCGCTATCCATCTGACATTCGCTGGCATGTCCCAGAAGCAAACGCTGTACGCGCCGCTCGGTGGGGTTCATGCTCGATAAACGCGATAATTTTTGCTCGATGATTTCCCATTCAGGCAAAGGGTAAAGCAGCAGGCACGGGTGATGGATGTCAATGGTGCACACCAATTGACCGGAAGCGTTCTCGATCAGCCCGTCGCGGTAGCGCGTCGGTACGGCCAGACGGCCTTTGCTGTCGAGATTGACTAACGTTGCCCCACGGAACATGCCAGCCTCACCCCTTTTCGCCACTTTACCCCACAAATTCCCACAAGAAGGAGTTTACGGAGCGGAGGAAAAGCTTGTCAAGCCAGCACGAATGCCAACAGAGCTCAAAAACCCATTATTTACAGCCGATATTCGCCCTGAGGAAAAATCAACCAACAAACGAGGCAAATTAACGTTATGAATATCGGTAAGAAAACAACCAACAAACTTGTAACGGTTAAAGCAGCAAAATATCTTCTAAGGGAAAATATAAAGTGTCAGTTTGCGACGCGAGCGGCATTTTAGGCCATTCTGATGACCGTTAACAGCACCAGTTTTCACAGGAGAGGCACTCTTACTGCGGGGTACAGCGCTTATCGCTACCATAATAGCGAGGAAATGAGTGTTAATTCAGCAACTCCCCCGCTGAATGTAACAAAATAATACAAATAAATACGCTAATCCTTTTATGGGCTAATTAAACCGCAAAATAAATGGCGCGAAGAATAGAATTAAAAGAGATGTCAGGAAGATTAAGGATTTGTCTGAAAGATCCTTAACCCTGCAATTTTTACGTCATCTCAGCGGATTATCGCCAGACGCGTCTCCGTCTGGCGAATACTCTACGAATAATCCTGGTCACGCGCTTAGCGTCGATTCAGGCTGCCGCGACGATAAAGATTGCGCCGGATACGGCTTAACCCAGGTTTCGGCTTACGCGGTTCATCAAGGCTGGCGAGCACGATCTCCAGCACGCGCTCCGCCACGTCGCGGTGGCGCTGGGCCACGGCTAAAACGGGACACTGGAGGAAATCCAGCAGCTCATTATCGCCAAAAGTGGCAATAGCCAGCTCGGAAGGCAGCTTCCCTTCCCGGCGCAGCGTGACGTCCATCACGCCCTGCAGCAGCGGAAACGAAGTCGTAAACAGCGCCTGAGGCATTGGATGCGTTTCCAGCCACTTTTCAAAGAGCTGCGCCGCGGCTTCGCGCTCGTAGCTGTTTGCATAGAGGAAATGCACCTCTCGCGGATCGTCCTTCCATGCCGTACGGAATCCCTGCTCGCGCAGGAAGCTCACCGAAAGCTCCGGCAGCGCGCCAAGGTACAGCACCGTTTCAGCCGGAAACTTACGCAATTCCGCCCCGAGCATTTCAGCATCGTCCTGATCGGCACCCACCACGCTGGTGAAGTGCTCTCGATCGAGCGCGCGGTCAAGCGCGACAATCGGGAACGGATCGTTAGCCCAGCGCTGATAGAACGGATGTTCAGGCGGTAATGAGGTGGAAACGATTATCGCGTCGACCTGACGCTGCAGCAGATGCTCAATGCAGCGCATTTCGTTATCCGGCTGATCCTCGGAGCAGGCGATCAATAGCTGATAGCCGCGCTGGCGCGCCTGACGCTCCAGGTAATTAGCGATGCGCGTATAGCTGGTGTTTTCCAGGTCCGGGATAACCAGACCAATGGACCGCGTACGTCCTGCACGCAAGCCTGCAGCAACCGCATTCGGATGATAGTTGTGCTCACGAACCACCGCCATCACCTTTTCAACAGTTTTATCGCTAACGCGATACTGCTTCGCTTTCCCATTAATCACATAGCTAGCGGTCGTTCGCGAGACACCGGCCAGCCGGGCGATTTCATCCAGTTTCACAATTGCCCCTTGGGTAATAAGTACAGAACATAACCATTCTTCAGGTATGGATTCGTTTTTATAACATCTAAGCGCAGAAAAGTAAGCGCAGCAACCGCTTTAGTCCACAGTTCCCACCGATTTCGCAAAAAAATAGCCCGACAGGCTGTGTCGGGCTATTTTTACGTCGGTTTCAGCGGCTCAGCGCATGATTTTGTCGCCGCGCGACAATCCGACTACGCCCGAGCGGGCGACTTCAACAATTCGCGCCACGTCGCGCAGCGAAGCCAAAAACGCATCCAGCTTATCGCTGGTTCCCGCCAGCTGAACGGTATAGATAGACGGCGTGACGTCGATAATTTGCCCACGGAAAATTTCCGTATTGCGCTTGACCTCATCGCGTCCATAGCCGCTGGCCTGGACCTTTACCAGCATAATTTCACGCTCAACGTGCGCGCCTTGTCCAAGCTCGTTAACGCGCAGCACGTCGACCAGCTTGTGCAGCTGCTTTTCTATCTGCTCAATCGCTTTCTCATCGCCAACGGTTTGAATCGTCATTCTGGATAACGTCGGATCGTCCGTCGGCGCTACCGTCAGGCTTTCAATATTATAACCGCGCTGTGAAAAGAGGCCGATCACGCGGGATAGCGCGCCCGATTCGTTCTCCAGTAATACTGATAATATCCGGCGCATAATCAGGTCCTCTCCGTTTTGCTCAGCCACATCTCGTCCATACCGCCGCCGCGAATCTGCATGGGGTATACATGCTCACTGCCGTCAACCGTTACATCAACGAAAACCAGTCGATTATTACGCACCTGCTCCAGCGCCTCAGCGAGCTTCGCTTCCAGCTCCTGCGGGTCGCTGATACGAATCCCCACGTGGCCGTAGGCTTCCGCGACGCGAGCAAAATCAGGCAATGACTCCATATAGGATTGTGAATGACGGCCAGAGTAAAGCATATCCTGCCACTGCTTCACCATCCCGAGGTAGCGGTTATTGAGGTTCAGCACCAGCACCGGCAGCTCGTACTGCAGCGCGGTGGAGAGCTCCTGAATATTCATCTGGATGCTGCCATCGCCGGTCACGCAAATCACCGTTTCTTCCGGCAGCGCCATCTTCACGCCCAGCGCGGCGGGAAGGCCAAATCCCATCGTTCCCAGACCACCTGAGTTGATCCAACGCCGCGGTTTGTCGAAAGGATAATAAAGCGCCGCGAACATCTGATGCTGACCCACATCGGACGTCACGTACGCATCGCCGTGCGTCAGCCGCCAGATGGTCTCAATTACCGCCTGCGGTTTAATCTTGCCGCTTTGCGTGTCGTACTGCAGGCAATGACGCGCGCGCCACTGCTCAATCTGCTGCCACCAGTCGCGGATTTCATCCAGCGGCTGCTGCGTCTCTTCATGGTCGAGCAGTTCCAGCATCTGTTCCAGCACCAGGCGGGCGTCGCCAACGATAGGCACGTCGGCAGGAACGGTCTTGGAGATCGAAGTGGGATCGATATCAATATGCAGCACCGTCGCGTTCGGACAGTACCTGGCCAGATTATTCGTTGTACGATCGTCGAAGCGCACGCCGACGGCGAAAATCACGTCGGAATGGTGCATGGTCATATTGGCTTCATAGGTCCCATGCATGCCCAGCATCCCTAACGCCTGCTGGTGTGAAGCAGGGAAGGCGCCCAGCCCCATCAGCGAAGACGCCACCGGCAGCTTCAGTTTCTCAACCAGCGCGAACAGCTGCGGTTCACATTGCGCATTAATCGCCCCGCCACCGACATAAACCACCGGTTTTTTGGCCGCCACCAGCGTCTGCAGCGCACGTTTAATCTGCCCTTTATGACCTGAGGTCGTCGGATTATAAGAGCGCATGCTGACCGTATCTGGCCAGGCGTACGGCAGTTTTTTCGCCGGATTGAGAATATCTTTCGGTAGATCGACGACGACCGGGCCGGGACGCCCGCTGGCTGCCAGCCAGAACGCTTTTTTCAGCACGCCGGGAATATCTTCGGTTTGCTTAACCAGAAAGCTGTGTTTTACCACCGGTCGGGAGATCCCCACCATGTCGCACTCCTGGAAAGCATCGTAGCCAATTAAGGACGTCGCGACCTGGCCGGAAAGAATCACCAGCGGAATGGAATCCATATAAGCCGTCGCAATGCCGGTAATCGCGTTAGTCGCCCCCGGACCCGAGGTCACCAGGACTACCCCGACCTCGCCCGTTGCGCGCGCAAGGCCATCCGCCATATGCACGGCAGCTTGCTCATGGCGGACCAGTACGTGATCGATTCCGCCAAGGGTATGTAACGCATCATAGATATCGAGGACCGCGCCCCCGGGATAACCGAATACCTGCTTGACGCCCTGATCGACCAGCGACTGGACGACCATTTCGGCTCCTGACAACATCTCCATGGTTTGCCTCCCGGCTTATAGTTTTTAACGACAGCGGAATCCGATTTCCGCGCGCTCGCACAGGACGAAGCGCAAAAGCTTCGTCCTGAGGTGAATAGACTGCATGCCGTTACCATAACTGCTCGCTAACGGGCAGGCAATTGGCGACCGTCGGCACCTAAGAGGCATTAAAAGGATAAAAGAAAGGTTCGCAGCTAAAACACGGTGAAAAACTTCGGAGATAAGAAAATATGATAGTCAATGCTCGGGGAAAATAACCAACTACAGCAAATCATCCATTTTTTAACGGGCAGCGCCGGAGGCGGACAAGCGCAAACAGAATAAAATTCTATGTTTAGTGATTTTTGTCACACAAAGCAGGAGCCGAAGCCCCCGTTTGTATCGCGACCGTTTAGCGCTGGCAGATATTGACCAGCAATTCTTCCATCCACTGATGCCCTTTATCACGGCCCGCCGCTTCATGCCATGAAAGATAGCAGGTACGGCTATTCACTTTCAGCGGCAACGGTAATATTTGCAAATCCAGCTTATCGGCGAACTCGCTGGCTAACCAGCGCGGTGCGATAGCAACCATATTGGTCTGGGAAACCACATTTAATACGCTGACCATCGCGTTACCTTGATAAGCAATACGCGATTGTTTATCCGCGGTGTCATACCACGGCTGGCTAAATGAAGCGTATCGGTCGAGAGCGACAACCGCGTGCTCCTCCTGATAAATATCATTTTCCATCATTGGGCCAGAAATACGCGGATGTTTCCGGCTCGCCACCAGCACCATTTCATCTTTAAATAAAGGCACGCAGGCAAACTCAGGGCGACGAAACTCTTCATAACCAATAACGAATTCAATTTCCTGATAACGTAATTGATGTTCCGTGTTTTGATTCAATGCCGATTTAAAGACCAAATGAATGTTGGGCGCAATCTCGCCAACTTTATTGAAAATAACCGAAGTCAATGCGTTATCCAGCGGGCTGCAAACGCATAAATTAAAGACCCGCTCGCTGCTGAGCGGCTCGAAGCCCGAGCCCGGCAACTCGTTCTGCACTAATTGTAATGCCTGTCGTACAGAACCAAATAGCTGATAAGCACGCGCCGTTGGCTGGATGCCGCGCCCATAACGAACAAACAGCTCATCATTAAACATCACCTTCAGTCTTGATACGGCATTGCTGACCGCCGGCTGCGACATCCCCAGGGAGTGTGCCGCACGGGTGATATTTTGTTCCTGCATTACCGCATCAAATACGGTTAACAGATTCAGGTCGACCATTCTCAGCTGAGGTTTTGCGTTTTCCACCTCTGAGTCCGGCTTATATTCAGTATTTTCTTTTAACATATTTAACTCCACTGTCACGCTAAATTCCCTTTGCCAAAGTGCAGTAATTAATTCTGAAAATATCATTTACCATGCATATGACATTTACAAAAGGGCAAAGATGAATTTTAGGAATATATTAAGGTTATGAGTGGCGACGAAAATTCTGCAGTTGAACGTACCCGCAACCCCCTAACCATATTGTTTACTTGATAAAACCAAGTGTACCCATAAATATCAAAAATAAACAATAACAGCAGCGGTTAACTATAATTTAAGCACTATTACAATATCGGTTTAAGCCGCCCTTAACATTCACATTTTATTATCATTGATAATACCCCTTTACAAACATGAACACATTCAGCAAACAAATAAATTCAGCTATTTCATTAAGATATGATTCTGGCCAGGCGCGCTATCCTTGCGGCTCTCAGCGAAAATCAAAATTATCAAATAGTGAAAATATCTCAACATGCGCTGATGTCCTAAAAAGGATCATCGGCAAAAAAGCGCGATCGTCAGCACAATTAGCTAATTCTTCTCGCGGGTAAAAAGACCTTTTGTTCACCCAAGGGTTGACATCAAACCCCATATCCAGTAACTCTAAATACATAACGATTTCATCTGGAGCATGACGCAATGATTCGCAGCATTCGCTTTCTCAGCCTACTACTACTAAACGCATCCATTTTGCGCGGTAGGCTGTTGGGCGACGTTCATCGTTAAGTCATCTTCCAGCAAGACTATAAAACCCGCGCCAATGCGCGGGTTTTTTTATGCTCGTAAGCAAGGCGCCAGGACACAGACCAAGGATCTAAACCATGAGCCAGCAAGTCATTATTTTCGATACGACCTTACGCGACGGTGAACAAGCGTTACAAGCCAGCCTGAGTGTGAAAGAGAAACTGCAGATTGCTATGGCCCTGGAGCGGATGGGCGTTGACGTCATGGAAGTGGGCTTCCCAGTCTCGTCTCCAGGCGACTTTGAATCCGTGCAAACCATCGCGCGCACGATCAAAAACAGCCGCGTTTGCGCCCTGGCCCGCTGCGTAGAAAAAGATATCGATGTTGCAGCAGAATCATTAAAAGTGGCGGAAGCGTTCCGTATTCACACTTTTATCGCCACCTCGCCGATGCATATCGCCACCAAGCTGCGCAGTAACCTGGATGAGGTTATTGAACGTGCCATCTATATGGTGAAGCGCGCACGCAACTACACTGACGATGTCGAGTTTTCCTGTGAAGACGCTGGCCGTACGCCGATTGCCGATCTGGCTCGCGTCGTTGAAGCCGCGATTAATGCAGGCGCAACAACCATCAATATTCCGGATACCGTCGGCTACACCATGCCGTTCGAATTCGCCAACATCATCACCGGTTTGTACGAACGCGTGCCTAACATCGACAAAGCCATTATCTCCGTCCATACCCATGACGACTTAGGCATCGCGGTCGGTAACGCCCTCGCAGCGGTCCACGCCGGCGCTCGCCAGGTTGAAGGCGCGATGAACGGTATCGGCGAACGCGCCGGCAACTGCTCGCTGGAAGAAGTGATCATGGCGATTAAAGTGCGCAAAGACATTATGAATGTGCACACCCGCATTAATCACCAGGAAATCTGGCGTACCAGCCAGACCGTCAGCCAGATTTGCAATATGCCGATCCCTGCCAACAAAGCTATCGTCGGAACCGGCGCCTTTGCCCACTCTTCCGGTATTCACCAGGACGGCGTGCTGAAAAATCGCGAAAACTACGAAATCATGACGCCGGAATCTATCGGTCTGAACCAGGTGCAGCTGAACCTGACCTCACGCTCCGGCCGCGCGGCGGTAAAACACCGTATGGAAGAGATGGGCTATAAAGACACCGACTATAACATGGACCATCTGTATGACGCGTTCCTCAAGCTGGCGGATAAAAAGGGCCAGGTATTTGACTATGACCTGGAAGCATTAGCCTTCATTAATAAACAGCAGGAAGAACCGGAGCATTTCCGCCTGGATTACTTCAGCGTGCAGTCCGGCTCCAGCGATATCGCAACCGCCTCCGTGAAGCTGGCCTGCGGTGATGAAACAAAAGCTGAGGCCGCCAACGGTAACGGCCCGGTGGACGCCATTTATCAGGCCATTAACCGCATCACCGGCTATGAGATTGAGCTGGTCAAATATGACCTCAACGCCAAGGGTCAGGGTAAGGATGCGCTGGGCCAGGTGGACATCGTGGCGAACTACAACGGCCGCCGCTTCCACGGCGTGGGTCTGGCGACGGATATCGTGGAATCTTCCGCGAAAGCCATGGTTCACGTCCTGAACAATATCTGGCGCGCCGCTGAAGTCGAAAAAGAATTGCAACGCAAAGCTCAGAATAAAGAGAACAATAAGGAAACCGTGTAATGTCGAAGAATTACCATATTGCTGTTTTACCAGGTGATGGTATTGGCCCGGAAGTCATGAACCAGGCGATGAAAGTACTGGAAGCCGTTCGCCACCGTTTTGATATGCGCATTACCACCAGCCAGCACGACGTCGGCGGTGTCGCCATCGATCGTCAGGGCACTCCCCTGCCGCAGACTACCGTCGAAGGCTGCGAACAGGCCGACGCGATCCTGTTTGGCTCCGTTGGCGGACCGAAATGGGAGCACCTGCCGCCCGCGGAGCAGCCGGAGCGCGGCGCGCTGCTGCCCCTGCGTAAGCATTTCAAATTATTCAGCAACCTGCGCCCGGCTAAGCTGTACCAGGGCCTGGAAGAGTTTTGCCCGCTGCGCGCCGATATCGCCGCTAACGGCTTCGACATTTTATGCGTCCGCGAACTGACCGGCGGCATTTACTTCGGCCAGCCGAAAGGCCGTGAAGGCAGCGGCCAGCATGAGAAAGCGTTCGATACCGAGGTGTATCATCGCTTTGAGATTGAGCGTATCGCCCATATTGCGTTCGAGTCCGCCCGCAAGCGTCGCCACAAAGTGACCTCGATTGATAAAGCGAACGTGCTGCAGTCTTCTATTTTGTGGCGTGAAATCGTTAGTGAAGTCAGTAAGCAGTATCCTGACGTTGAGCTGTCGCATATGTATATCGACAACGCCACCATGCAGCTGATCAAAGATCCGTCCCAGTTTGACGTCCTGCTGTGCTCCAATCTTTTCGGCGACATCCTGTCTGACGAATGCGCCATGATTACCGGTTCAATGGGCATGCTGCCGTCCGCCAGCCTCAACGAGCAAGGCTTTGGTTTATATGAACCCGCAGGCGGCTCCGCGCCGGATATCGCCGGTAAAAACATCGCTAACCCCATCGCGCAGATCCTCTCCCTGGCGCTGCTGCTGCGCTATAGCCTGGATGCCGATAACGCGGCAACCGCGATTGAAAATGCGATCAACCGCGCATTAGAAGAAGGCGTACGTACCGGCGATTTAGCGCGCGGCGCGGCGGCGGTCAGTACCGATGAAATGGGCGATATCATTGCCCGCTATGTCGCTGAAGGGGTGTAATCATGGCGAAGACGTTATACGAAAAGTTGTTTGATGCTCACGTGGTTTATGAAGCGCAAAACGAAACCCCGCTGCTGTATATTGACCGTCATCTGGTTCACGAAGTGACCTCGCCGCAGGCGTTTGACGGTCTGCGCGCCCACAAACGCCCGGTACGTCAGCCGGGCAAAACCTTCGCCACGATGGATCACAACGTTTCGACGCAGACGAAAGACATTAACGCGTCCGGCGAAATGGCGCGTATCCAGATGCAGGAGTTAATTAAAAACTGCAAAGAGTTCGGCGTGGAACTGTACGATCTGAACCACCCTTTCCAGGGCATCGTCCACGTGATGGGGCCGGAACAGGGCGTCACCCTGCCGGGTATGACCATCGTCTGCGGCGACTCACACACGGCAACCCATGGCGCATTCGGCGCGCTGGCCTTCGGTATCGGCACCTCTGAAGTCGAACACGTCCTGGCTACGCAGACGCTGAAGCAGGGTCGCGCTAAAACCATGAAGATCGAAGTCAAAGGTAAAGCGGCTCCGGGCATCACCGCCAAAGATATCGTTCTGGCGATTATCGGTAAAACCGGCAGCGCCGGCGGCACCGGTCATGTTGTCGAATTTTGCGGCGAAGCCATCCGTGATTTAAGCATGGAAGGCCGTATGACCCTGTGCAATATGGCTATCGAAATGGGCGCGAAAGCGGGCCTGGTCGCGCCTGACCAGACCACCTTCGATTACGTGAAAGGCCGTCTGCACGCGCCGAAAGGCAAGGATTTTGACGAAGCCGTCGCCTGGTGGACAACCCTGACCACCGATGATGGCGCGACCTTTGACAGCGTTGTCACCCTGCAGGCGGAAGAGATTGCCCCGCAGGTCACCTGGGGCACCAACCCAGGTCAGGTCATCTCCGTCACCGACATCATTCCGGATCCGGCATCATTCACCGACCCGGTAGAGCGCGCGAGCGCGGAAAAAGCGCTGGCCTATATGGGCCTGAAATCTGGCGTACCGTTAACCGACGTGGCGATTGATAAAGTCTTTATCGGCTCCTGCACCAACTCGCGTATCGAAGACTTACGCGCGGCGGCCGAAATCGCTAAAGGCCGCAAAGTCGCGCCGGGCGTTCAGGCGCTGGTCGTGCCAGGCTCTGGTCCGGTAAAAGCGCAGGCCGAAGCCGAAGGCCTGGATAAAATCTTTATTGAAGCCGGCTTTGAGTGGCGTTTACCCGGCTGCTCCATGTGCCTGGCGATGAACAACGACCGCCTGAACCCGGGCGAGCGCTGCGCCTCCACCAGCAACCGTAACTTTGAAGGCCGTCAGGGCCGCGGCGGGCGTACTCACCTGGTCAGCCCGGCCATGGCAGCCGCGGCGGCCGTTACCGGTCATTTCGCCGATATCCGTAGCTTGAAATAAGGAAACCATCATGGCAGAGAAATTTACCCAACATACCGGCCTGGTGGTTCCGCTGGACGCCGCGAACGTCGATACCGATGCAATCATTCCAAAGCAGTTCCTGCAGAAAGTCACGCGTACCGGTTTTGGCGCCCATCTGTTTAACGACTGGCGCTTCCTGGACGACAAAGGCGAACAGCCTAACCCGGAATTCGTGCTGAACTTCCCGGAATATAAAGGCGCCTCTATCCTGCTGGCGCGGGAAAACTTCGGCTGCGGCTCTTCGCGCGAGCACGCGCCGTGGGCGCTGACCGATTACGGTTTTAAAGTCGTCATCGCGCCGAGCTTCGCCGATATCTTCTACGGCAACAGCTTTAACAATCAGCTGCTGCCGGTCACCCTGAGCGAAGCGCAGGTCGATGAGCTGTTTAAGCTGGTCCACTCCCAGCCGGGCATTAAGTTTGAAGTCGATCTGGAAGCCGAAGTGGTTAAAGCAGGCGATAAATCTTACAGCTTTAAAATTGACGCTTTCCGCCGCCACTGCATGCTGAACGGTCTGGACAGCATCGGCCTGACTTTGCAGCATGAAGAGGCGATCTCAGCCTATGAGAAAAAACAGCCGGCCTTTATGAATTAAGGCAGCCGCCATGTATATCTCAGCCCGGACCGCGATCCGGGCTTTTTTTTCGCCGGTAAAAATGAGATCTGGCGCACATATATCAATATTCGTCGCTATCACGGGGCGACATTTTTGCCGCGATAAAAATAAATCATTATCAATTGGGCATCTATTCAATCATTCCCCTACTATTTTTGTGTCATTCCACAAGTACAAGTAAAAAATCGATTGAAATATTTAAGGTAAAAACACCAATGTGTAAATAAATTGTTAATCCCATAGAATCACGCTATAGCTCCGCGCAAAAAAAAGCATTATTTTTCTATTAAACGCCTCGTTATCTTTCCCACAGAGAAATATTAACTTTGGACAGGCCAGAATCGCCGTAAAAGGCCATCAGGCATCCAGTGGAGAGAGCATATGAGCCACTATCCCCATCTTTTTTCCCCGTTGACCATTAACGGAATGACAATAAAAAACCGCATCATCATGCCGCCAATGGGCACCAACCTGGCGAGCCTGAACGGGGAAGTCACGCAGGAGCAGATTGACTACTATGAGCTACGCGCGCGGGGCGGCACAGGACTCATCACTATCGAGAATATTTGCATCGATTTTCCTTTCGCCTCTAACGGCACTACGCAGCTGCGTATCGATAACGATCAATATATTCCGCGCCTGTTCAAATTAACCGAAACCTTACATAAACACGGCGCCTGCGTCAGTATTCAATTAAACCACGCCGGCGCGTCGGCCTATGCGTATCGCCTGAACGGCGAAATGCCGCTGTCTTCTTCCAGCACGCCGTCCAAAAAGAACGGGAATATTCCCCGCCCGATGACGCACGATGAGATATATCATGCCGTCGATAAATTTGGTGACGCGGCGGAGCGCGTTCGCCGCGCTGGATTCGACTGCGTGGAAATTCACGCCGGCCACTCTTATTTAATTAGCCAGTTTTTATCACCGCTGTTTAATAAGCGCACCGATGAATTTGGCGGCAGCGTAGAGAATCGCGCCAGAATATTAACCTTAATCGTCGATAAGGTTCGGGCCTGCGTAGGTCCGCGTTTTCCGGTCAGCCTGCGTATTAGCGCCGATGACTTTCTGAAAGGTGGAAATACGCTCGAAGACTCCTTGCGGATCCTCGAACTGTGCCAGGAAAAAGTGGATATTATCAACGTCTCCGCCGCGCAAAACGACAACCTCAATTTCCAGATTGACCAGATGTCTCTGGAAGATGGCTGGAAGCGCTACCTCTCGCGTGCGGTACGCGACAAATTCCACAAGCCCACGGTGATTGCCGGCAACATCCGTACCCCGAAAGTCGCCGAAGATATTATCGCCAGCGGCGATGCCGACCTGATTGCCATTGGCCGCGGCCTGATCGCCGAGCCGGAGTGGGTGCAAAAAGTTCAAAGCGGCAACGAACGTTTGATGCGGAAATGCATCTCCTGCAACATTGGCTGCGCGGATCACCGCATCGCCCGCTCCCGCCCTCTTCGCTGCTCGATCAACCCGGATATCATCCACGGCGACGCGTATAAGCAGCAGCGCGTGATCCGCGATACCAACGTCGTGGTCATCGGCGCGGGTACGGCGGGAATGGAAGCGGCCTGCACCGCGGCTGAAGTCGGCTGTCATACCTGGCTGCTGGAAGAGAAGCACAGCATCGGCGGACTGGCCAGCGAGATCTCCCTGCTGCCGGAGAAAAAGCGTATCGCTGATTTTCCGCAGTTTATGAAAAACCGTATCGCCTCGCTCGATAACCTGATGCTGCAGGTCGGCAAACGCGCCACCGTGGCGTCCGTTTCCGCTCTTCGCCCGGATTTAATCGTCAACGCCACCGGTTCAGTGCCCCTGCTGCCGCCCATTGAAGGACTGCGCGAGAACATCGATGTCGAAGGCGGGAACGTCTTCTCCATTACCAACATGATTCATCATCTGGACCAGTTTGCCGATGCTACAGGTAAACGCATCGCCGTCGTCGGCGCAGGCGCCGTGGGTCTGGACGTTATCGAGTACTTCTCCGCGCGCGGTGCCAGCGCCGTGCTTATCGAGATGCAGGACGCGCCGGGTCGCGATCTGGACATCATTACCAAAAACGCCATGTTGACCATGCTGGATGAACATCACGTGGAACAGCACATGCGCACGCAGCTGGTTGCCGTCACCCCGACGCATTTCACCGTTAAAAATGCGGATGGCACCTTCGACATTCCTTTCGATTACGGCTTCGTCTGCCTGGGAATGCGCGCCAACACCGCCGGTCTCACTGAGATTGAACAATGGGCCAGAGCCAATAACGTAAAAATAATGAACATCGGCGACAGCCTGATGGCCCGGCGAATCATTGATGGCGTGCGCGAAGGGCGCAACGTGCTGGACACCCTCGAAGATATGGGGGCTCTCGGCAACCGCGAATCGACAAAAATTCCATTTCTAACATATTGAGGATTTTATCATGGCAGAACGTATTACCGGACATACCGAGCTGATTGGCCTGATTGCGACCCCGATTCGTCACAGCATGTCGCCAACCATGCATAACGAAGCCTTTGCCCATCTGGGGCTGGACTACGTTTACCTGGCCTTCGAAGTGGGTAATGAAACGCTGAAAGATGTCGTTCAGGGCTTTCGCGCGTTAAAACTGCGCGGCTGTAACGTCTCCATGCCGAACAAAACGGAGATTTGCCAGTATCTGGACAAGCTCTCGCCGGCGGCAGAACTGGTTGGCGCGGTGAATACCGTGGTGAACGACAATGGCGTACTGACCGGCCACATTACCGATGGCACCGGCTATATGCGCGCGCTCAAAGAAGAGGGCATTGATATCATCGGCAAAAAAATGACCGTTCTGGGCGCTGGCGGCGCGGCAACCGCGCTCTGCGTTCAGGCCGCGCTCGATGGCGTCAAAGCGATCTCCATCTTTAACCGCAAAGATAAATTCTTCGCCAATGCCGAACAGACCGTCGCCAAAATCCGTAATAACACCAACTGCGAGATCCACCTGTTCGATCTGGACGATCATGACAAACTGCGCGCGGAAATCGACAGCAGCGTCATTCTGACTAACGCCACCGGCGTGGGCATGAAACCGTTTGAAGGCCAGATGCTGCTGCCTGACGACAGCTTCCTGCGCCCGGACCTGATCGTGTCTGACGTGGTCTACAACCCGCGCAAAACTTATCTGCTGGAAGTGGCCGAGAAAAAAGGCTGCCGCACCATCAACGGTCTGGGGATGATGCTCTGGCAAGGCGCGCGCGCTTTTGAAATCTGGACGGGCAAAGAAATGCCGGTTGAACACATCAAAAGTATCCTGTTCTAAGGATGGTCGCGATGAAAAATCCATATGTCCCAACGGCGGCTGGGCTCTATCTTAACTACCTGATCCACGGCATGGGGGTTTTGTTAATCACCCTCAATATGGCGAATCTGCAGGAACAGTGGGGGACCGACGCTGCCGGCGTCTCCATCGTCATTTCGTCGCTCGGGATCGGTAAGCTCGCCACGATCGTCACAGGATTCCTGTCCGACCGTTTTGGCCGTAAACCTTTTATCTATCTCGGCATCGCCAGCTATCTGGTGTTTTTCCTCGGTATTCTGCTGACGAAAAACATTTATATGGCCTACTTCTTCGGCATTATGGCCGGTCTGGCAAACAGCTTCCTCGATTCCGGAACCTATCCGGCGCTGATGGAAGCCTTCCCTAACTCCGCCAGCCGGGCAAATGTGCTGATCAAAGCCTTTGTCTCTGCCGGGCAGTTCCTGCTGCCGTTCATTATCGGTGCGCTGATTTGGGCGAATATGTGGTACGGATGGTCGTTTATCATCGCCGCCGTATTGATGATTATTAGCGCTATCTACCTGATAAAAATGCCTTTCCCGGACCATCGGGCGAAAAAGGAAACCGCAGAAAAATCGTCGGCCGCCGCCGTTGCCCCGCAGGCGAACGCCGGCAAGCTGGATATGGCCATCTTTACCCTGTACGGCTATATCGGTATGGCGACTTTTTATCTGGTCAGCCAGTGGTTAGCGCAGTACGGCGAGTTCGTTGCCGGCATCCCGCACGAGTCGGCCATTAAACTCCTGAGCGTCTATACTGCCGGTTCCCTGACGTGCGTGTTCGTCACCGCGGCCTTTGTCAAAGAGGTATTTAGCTCGGCCGTCGCCATGATCGTTTACACTTTCCTGTCGATGATGTCACTGCTGATCGTTTGCCTGTTCCCTACGCCAATGATAGTGACCGGCTTCGCCTTTATCATCGGCTTTGCCGCCGCCGGCGGCGTGCTGCAGATAGGCGCGACCATTATGGCCATGAGCTTCCCGAACGGAAAAGGCAAAGCCACCGGGATCTTTTATACCGCAGGAAGTCTGGCCAGCTTTACGATCCCGCTGATCACGGCAAAACTGTCGAAGATAGGTATTGCCAGCATTATGTGGTTCGATCTTCTGATCGCGATCGTCGGCTTTGTGATCGCCCTGTACATCGGTTATCGTCAGCTTCAGGTTCGCGCCGCTGCAAAAACATCCCGGGTTGCAGCAACCGCCTGATGGTCAATGACAAAAAGAATAATGGATACCAACATGACTCAAGCAGTAACAGTAAAAAACATCACCTTCCAGGAAGGGGAAACCTTAATCTGCGTACCGCTGATCGGCAAAACGCTCGCCGAGCTGCAGACTAACGCGCGCGCGCTGGCTACCGCCGGAGCCGATATTATCGAGTGGCGCGTCGATCACTTCACCCAGGTCAGAGAAACGGAGCAGGTACTACTGGCGCTGGGCGAGATTCGCCAGCTGCTGAAAGAGATCCCGCTGCTGTTCACCTTCCGCAGTAAAAAAGAGGGTGGCGAAACGGAAATCAGCGACGAAGCCTATTTTGAGCTGAATCGCCAGGCGGCCGTTAGCGGTCTGACCGACGTGATTGATATCGAGCTGTTTAATGACGAAGCGCAAATTCGCTCGCTGGTGAGCGATGCCCACGCTGCGGGCGTCAAAGTTATCATGAGCAATCACGATTTCCATAAAACGCCGGCTCAGGAAGATATCATCTACCGCCTGCGCCGCATGCAGGATCTTGGCGCTGACCTGCCGAAGATCGCGGTTATGCCGCAGTCGCCGCAGGATGTCCTGACCCTGCTCTCGGCAACCCTGACGATGAAAGAGAAGTACGCGACTCGGCCGTTAATCACCATGTCGATGGGTAAATCCGGCGGCGTGAGCCGGGTAACCGGCCGTTTGTTCGGTTCAGCAATGACCTTCGGTACCGTCGGCCAGGCTTCTGCACCAGGGCAAATCGCCATTACCCAACTGCGTGAACTGATGGATATTCTTTCCTGATAAAACTTCGCCCGGGGGTCACCCTCCGGGCGATGTTGCTAGCGGATTTTTTGGCTGTCATTAATAATGACATCTTTAAATGACTGAATCGCCGGAGAAAGTACCCGCTCTTTCATCGTTGCCAGATAGATATAACGTGGAGGAATCGCATTTTTAATCGTCAGGATATGCACGTTGTAATACGAGAGCGCGGAAATTCGCGGCATAATCGCAATACCGTAATCAATACTGACCAGCCCCGCCATCGCCGTATCCTCATCAACGTAGCAGGCAATATCCGGCACCAGCTTTTGCTGCATAAACACGTTATCAATAAAGGGGCGTAACCCGCTATTTTCTGAAAAATAGATATAGGGATAGTGGATAGTCTCCACCAGGTCGACTTCATTTTCATAGAGCCTGGCCAGAGGGTGATCTTTTGCCGTCACCACGACCAGCTCCTGCTGAATAATAGGAATAAAGTCGATATCAGGTTCATCCGCAATATAGGAACAAATCGCCAGGTCGCTTTTCCCGGCCTTCAGTTCCTGCAGAAGCGTTAACGACGTTCCCTGAGTAAAAGAAAATGTCACATTGTGACGAGATGGTGAAAGGGAATATTTATTAATTAACTGCGGAACAACATATTCGCCCATGGTGTAAATAAACGCAATGCGAATATTCTCCTTGTTATCGTCACTATTTTTTTGCAACGTCATGCGGCCATTCTCTAATGAGGCCAGGGCATCTTCCACGTAGGGCAGAAAGCGCTTACCATTCTGCGTAATTTTGACATTACGCCCTTTCCTGGCAAATAGCGCCACGCCAAGCTCTTTCTCCAGTTCAGATATGGCGTGGCTTAGCGAGGGTTGAGTGATAAAAAGACTGGAGGCAGCTTCAGTGTAGTGCTCGGTTTCTGCCAGCCGCTTAAAATAATAAAGTTGCTTTAGGTTCATTATTTTTGCTCGTATAATATAAGAATAAAACTCATGCCCCTAATATACCATACAGGCTATCGATGATGAGCCGAAAAGGAGAAATATCGGGGTCATATCAAATATTGTTATGCCATGTCACAGAAGCCGTAACAAAGCGTGACTTATCATCGATAGCGTCAACGTCAAATAGAATATTTTTGCCTGCATAAATTCATGCAAAAATATTTTAAACTTTAAAGGAAATCACTATGAGGACTATCGATGCTCAGGAACGGCCGATTTTGCCGTCGGCCACGCAAAAGCGAACTAAAACGCGAATTGTAATTTTAATGTTACTATCGATAGGGACGATGATAAATTATCTCGATCGGACTATTTTAGGTGTTGTTGCGCCCAAGTTAACGAGCGAAATAGATATTGACCCGGCCATGATGGGGATCGTTTTTTCCGCTTTCGCCTGGACCTACGCTCTGGCGCAAATTCCCGGCGGGATGTTTCTCGATCGCTTCGGCAATAAGCTGACCTACGCGCTTTCTATTTTTTTCTGGTCAACCTTTACCTTACTGCAAAGCTTTTCTGTCGGCCTAAAATCGCTGCTGCTGCTGCGTTTAGGCTTAGGCATCAGCGAAGCCCCCTGTTTCCCGGTTAATAGCCGTGTCGTCAGTAAATGGTTTCCGCAGCATGAACGCGCCCGGGCAACGGCGACTTACACCGTCGGTGAATATATTGGCCTGGCCGCATTCTCTCCGCTCCTTTTTTTAATTCTGGAGCATCATGGCTGGAGAACGCTATTTTTCCTGACCGGTGGGTTGGGTATTGCGTTTACTTTTGTATGGTGGAAGTTTTATCACGAGCCACATGAATCAAAAACGGCAAATAAAGAAGAGCTGGAGTATATCGGCGTAGAAAATACGACATCCGTCAATGAAAATATCCCTTTCAACTGGCATGATGCGAAACGTCTGCTGTGCTGCCGGCAAATCATCGGCGCCAGCCTTGGTCAATTTGCCGGTAACACCACGCTGGTTTTCTTCCTGACATGGTTCCCGACTTATCTGGCTAACGAACGCCACCTCCCCTGGCTTCACGTGGGTTTCTTCGCCTCCTGGCCGTTCCTGGCCGCGGCTATCGGTATCTTTTTCGGCGGTTGGGTATCCGATAAAATAATAAAGAAAACCAACTCAGTAAATATTAGCAGAAAGCTGCCAATTATTTCCGGACTGCTACTGTCGAGCTGCATCATCATTGCTAACTGGGTCGATAGCAACACCGCTGTCATTATTATTATGTCGATTGCATTTTTTGGCCAGGGTATGGTTGGCCTCGGCTGGACGCTTATTTCTGACATTGCCCCTAAGAATATGGGCGGATTGACCGGCGGCATTTTCAACTTCTGTGCTAATATGGCATCAATTATTACCCCATTAATTATTGGGGTTATCATATCCATGACCGGTAATTTTTTCTATGCGCTGATTTATATCGGTTTAACCGCGCTGGTTGGCGTTATCGCGTATGTTTTTATTATCGGCGATATTAAAAGGATCGTGTTGAAATAACCTGTCCAGCCCCTGTCCCGGCATCCTGCCGGGACAGGGGTGGCGATTCAGATATCTTTCACCCTGCTGGTCATAAACAGCGTCACCAGCGAAATTGCGGCAATCGTCCAGTAGACGCTGGCGTGACCATAGCTTTGCGACAGCGCGCCCTGAATCACCCCCGCCAGAATCACCCCGGTGGAAATACTGTTGGTAAACAGCGTCGTCGCGGCGCCCGCCCGTCCGGGCATCAGATCCTGAAACCACAGCATGCCAATCCCGGCAACAATCCCGATAAATACGGCATTAAACAGCTGTAGCACCAGCAGCGCCACGCGGTCGTGGAACAGAATCAGACCGATATAAAACAGCACGCCCGCCGCAACCGCTGTCACCATCATCTTGCGTTTTCCCCAGCGCTTAACGTAGTAGCCCGCCAGGATCATCGCCGGGATCTCCAGCCCGGCAGCGGTGCCCATCAAAATCCCCGCGAGGCTGTCCGGCAGGCCAAGATCGCTGCTGATCCACAGAGGCATATCAATGATATACATGGTATTGCAGGTCCACATCAGCGTGGAGGCGATAAACAGCATCCGCACGTTTTTATCGTGCCATCCTCCGGCCTGCACCAGCACGTCAGCGCCTTCCGAAGGTTGCTCAACGCGGGCGACCGAGGGCAGTTTGACGGCGATCAGCGCCAGGCTTATAACAAAGATCCCGGCGGCAATCGAAAACATGGTGGTGAAGCCATAATTCAGCGCCAGCATAAAAGCCAGCGGTGGACCAATAACCCACGCCAGCGAAAGCTGCGCACGCATTATCGAACTGAACATCACCACTTCGCGCGCCGAGCTATCGGCATATTCCCGCGCCAGGGCAAAAAGCTGCGGCATCGCGGCATTCGCCACCGAGGCCAGCATAACCCCGCAGGTAATCAGCGTCAGATAGTGGCGATTAAAAGCGAACAGCAGCGCGTTTCCCACCGCCATCAGGCAGCAAAACATAATCAGCCGCCGGCGATCGCCCCGGCTGTCGGAGCGTTTAGCCAGCGCCAGGCTGACCAGAATGCCGGCAATGGCGTTAACCGTATAGAACAGTCCTACCCAGAACGGCTGCGCGCCCACTTCGCGGCTGAGGAATAAGCTGAGCGTCGGCGCCTGCAGCGCGCCGGCGATCCCCATCATGAAAGCGACAAGCATAAAAGCGGCGTAAACGCCGTTTAGACGACGCCCCATCGTCATTAACCACAGCATGAAATATCCTTAAGCACGCGAAGAAAACGAAAAAAGCCAGCAGAAGTATTCTGCTGGCGGGTGATTCTATACTCTATGGATTTCGAGTTGCGGGCAGGCGGCCAGAACGTAAGTCCCTGGAAACATAGATAACTATGTGGCCTGGGCGAGCGGGCGCAGCCAACGCACCTGCAGCTTGAAAGACGACGAGTATAACACCAATACTCAGTCACACATGATGTCTGCAAGTCAATGATCCGAGGTCTGCGACGTAACTCCCCACTGCATCAGCTCGCCGAGCATTTTCTGCTGTCTTCCTGCCATCAGGCGGGCCAGCCAGGACGCATCCTGCGTCGCAGAAAAGTAGCGTTGGTAGAACTGTTTCATGGTTGACCCCATCATATTCACCTCCTCGCTTCATCGATGTTGATTATTGACTTAATATAGGAAGTAATAAATTGCTGAGTTTTTATCAGGAGTTCCCCTTTTATGTCTTCCGGTCGTTTACAACAGCAGTTCATCCGCCTGTGGCAGTGCTGCGATGGCAAGTCGCAGGAGACCACGCTGAATGCGCTGGCAGAGATGCTAAGCTGCTCGCGCCGCCATATGCGTACCCTGCTCAACATGATGGAAGCGCGCGGCTGGCTGACCTGGGAGGCGGAGGCCGGGCGCGGCAAGCGCTCCCGCCTCTCTTTTCTCTATACCGGTCTCGCCCTGCAGCAGCAGAGGGCGGAAGATCTGCTGGATCAGGACAGAATCGATCAGCTGGTGCAGCTGGTTGGCGATAAAGCCGCCGTCCGGCAAATGCTGGTTTCCCATTTAGGCCGCAGCTTTCGTCAGGGCCGGCATATCCTGCGCGTGCTCTACTATCGGCCGATGAAAAATCTGCTGCCCGGCAGCGCGCTGCGCCGCTCGGAAACGCATATTGCCCGGCAGATTTTTAGCGCCCTGACGCGGGTAAATGAGGAAAATGGGGAACTGGAGGCCGATATTGCTCACCATTGGCAGCAGATCGCCCCCACCCACTGGCGCTTTTTTCTGCGTCCGGGGATTCATTTTCATCATGGACGAGAGCTGGAGATGGAAGATGTCATTACCTCTCTGCAGCGCAGCAACGCCCTGCCGCTGTTCTCTCATATTGAGCGCATCGACTCTCCCACCGCATGGACCCTCGACATTCATCTCCGCCAGCCCGACCGCTGGCTGCCGTGGTTATTAAGCCAGGTCCCGGCCATGATCCTCCCGCATGAGTGGCGAACGATGGAGAATTTCTCCAGTATCCCCGTGGGGACCGGGCCCTACTCGGTTGTGCGTAATAACCAGAATCAGCTCAAAATTCACGCCTTCGATGACTATTTCGGCTACCGGGCGCTGATCGATGAAGTGAACGTCTGGGTCCTGCCGGAAATCAGCGAAGAACCCAACGGCGGGTTGACGTTACAGGGCACCACGCAAAGCGAAAAAGCGGTGGAAAGCCGCCTGGAAGAGGGGTGTTATTACCTGCTGTTCGACGCCCGCAGCCCGCTGGGCGGTAACAGCGCGGTACGCCAGTGGCTAAGCTATGTGTTCCAGCCCGCTAACCTGCTCTATCACGCGGGCGAGCACTATCAGGGCAACTGGTTCCCGGCGTATGGCCTGCTGCCCCGCTGGCATCATGCGCGCAGCCACGCCTGCGAGAAGCCTGCCGGCCTTGAGACGGTCAGGCTGACCTACTACCAGGATCACGTCGAGCATCGCGTGATGGGCGGGATCATGGCAACGCTGCTGGCCGAGCATCAGGTTAAGCTGGAGATCCAGGAGCTGGAGTATCAGGAGTGGCACCGCGGGGAGGTGGTCAGCGACGTATGGCTCAACAGCGCCAACTTTACGCTGCCGATCGATTTCTCCCTGTTTGCCTGGCTGTATGAAGTTCCGCTGATTCGCAACTGTATCCCCATCGACTGGGAACAGGACGCCGCTCGCTGGCGCGCGGGCGAGCTGAACCCGGCCACCTGGAGTCAGCAGCTGTTGGCCAATCAAACCGTGGTGCCGCTGATCCACCACTGGCTGATGATCCAGGGGCAGCGCAGCATGCGCGGCGTACGCATGAACACGCTCGGCTGGTTTGACTTTAAGTCCGCGTGGTTCGCGCCGCCGGAGCCGTAATGCTTTCCGTTGGCAAACAAAATCATTACACTAACTGCCGTTCTCAACGGGGTGCTAATAAACATACGCAATCTCATTCAAGTTGCCTCAACGCGCGGTTAGCGCAGAAGCAACCCGAAGATAAAGCGTATGGGCTGAGAAAATACCCGTCGAACCTGATCCGGATAACGCCGGCGAAGGGATTTGAGGCCCTCTCAAAATCCTTTGCCACCCCTTTTTCTGAGGTGCAAAGTGTTGAAAAAATTACTCCCCCTGCTGGCGCTGGTCGCCGCGCCCGTTTTTGCCAAACCGCTGCTCACCGTTTATACCTACGACTCGTTCTCCGCCGACTGGGGCCCGGGCCCGGCGGTTAAAAAAGCCTTTGAAGCCGACTGCGGCTGCGAGCTGAAGTTCGTGGCGCTGGAAGATGGCGTCTCGCTGCTCAACCGCCTGCGAATGGAAGGCAAAAACAGCAAAGCCGACGTGGTGCTGGGGCTGGATAACAACCTGCTGGAAGCCGCTTCGCAAAGCAAGCTGTTCGCCAAAAGCGGCGTCCCGGCCGGCGCGGTCAGCGTGCCCGGCGGCTGGGACAACGACACCTTCGTGCCGTTCGATTACGGCTACTTCGCCTTTGTTTACGATAAAAACAAGCTGAAAAATCCGCCGAAAAGCCTGAAAGAGCTGGTTGAGGGCGAGCAAAAATGGCGGGTGATTTATGAAGATCCGCGCACCAGTACGCCGGGCCTGGGCCTGCTGCTGTGGATGCAAAAAGTCTACGGCGATAAAGCGCCGGAAGCCTGGCAGAAGCTGGCGGCGAAAACCGTTACCGTTACCAAGGGCTGGAGCGAAGCCTACGGCCTGTTCCTGAAAGGCGAAAGCGATCTGGTGCTGAGCTACACCACCTCCCCGGCTTACCACATTATCGAAGAGAAAAAAGATAACTACGCCGCGGCAAATTTCGCTGAAGGCCACTACCTGCAGGTTGAGGTAGCCGCCCGCACCGCGGCCAGCAAACAGCCGGAGCTGGCGGAAAAGTTCCTTAAATTTATGGTATCGCCGGGCTTCCAGAACGCGATCCCCACCGGCAACTGGATGTATCCGGTGACGACGGTTGCGCTTCCGGCAGGCTTTGACGCGCTGATGAAACCGCAAACGACCCTCGAATTCACACCGCAACAGGTGGCCGCCGAACGTCAGAACTGGATTAGCGCATGGCAACGCGCCGTCAGCCGCTAGCTTTCGGCTGGCTCCTGCCGGGACTCACGGCGGCCATCGTGCTGGTCGTCGTGGCGCTGGCCGCCTTTCTGGCGCTATGGTTCAGCGCTCCGGAGACCTCCTGGAACGCGCTTATCCGCGACAGCTATCTCTGGCACGTGGTGCGTTTCTCCTTCTGGCAGGCCTTCCTTTCCGCGCTTTTTTCGGTGCTACCGGCGATATTCCTCGCCCGCGCCCTGTACCGGCGTCGCTTCCCAGGGCGCACGCTGCTGCTGCGCCTTTGCGCGATGACCTTAATTCTGCCGGTACTGGTGGCGGTCTTCGGCATTCTTAGCGTCTACGGTCGTCAGGGCTGGCTGGCCCAGCTATGCCACGTTTTTGGCTGGCAGTGGGAATTCTCGCCCTACGGGCTACAGGGGATCCTGCTGGCGCACGTATTCTTTAATATGCCGATGGCCACGCGCCTGCTGCTGCAGACGCTGGAAAATATCCCCGGCGAACAGCGGCAAATCGCCGCCCAGCTCGGCATGCGCGGCTACGTCTTCTTCCGGCTGGTCGAGTGGCCGTGGCTGCGCCGGCAAATTCCACCGGTCGCGGCGCTGATCTTTATGCTCTGTTTCGCCAGCTTTGCGACCGTGCTGTCGCTGGGCGGCGGCCCGCGGGCGACCACCATCGAACTGGCGATTTACCAGGCCCTTAATTTCGACTACGACCCGGCGCGCGCGGCGATGCTGGCGCTTATCCAGATGGTCTGCTGCCTCGGGCTGGTGCTGCTTAGCCAGCGCCTGAGTAAAGCCCTCGCCATCGGGGCCAGCCATATTCGCGGCTGGCGCGATCCCGACGACCGGCTGTACAGCCGGCTGTGCGACGCGGCGCTGATTGGCGCGGCGCTTTTACTGCTGCTGCCGCCGCTGCTGGCGGTGATAGGCGACGGGCTGAACAGCAATCTGCTGAGCGTGTTGCATCAGCCGGCGCTGTGGCAGGCGCTGTGGACGTCGCTGCGTATCGCGCTTGCCGCCGGGCTCTTAAGCGTCATCCTTACCATGATGCTGCTCTGGAGCAGCCGCGAGCTTCGCGCCCGCCGTCACCCTCTGGCCGGTCAGGCGCTTGAGCTGAGCGGGATGCTGATCCTCGCCATGCCGGGCATCGTGCTGGCCACCGGTTTCTTCCTGTTGCTCAATAACAGCGTGGGCCTGCCCGAGTCCGCCGACGGTATCGTGATTTTCACCAATGCGCTGATGGCAATCCCCTATGCGCTCAAGGTACTGGAAAATCCGATGCGCGATATCGCCGCCCGCTACGGCACCCTCTGCCAGTCGCTGGGGATGCACGGCTTCACCCGCCTTCGGGTGGTTGAGCTTCGCGCTTTAAAGCGGCCGCTGGCCCAGGCGCTGGCCTTCGCCTGCGTGCTATCGATTGGCGATTTCGGCGTCGTGGCGCTGTTTGGCAACGAAGATTTCCGTACGCTGCCGTTTTATCTGTATCAGCAAATTGGTTCTTACCGTAGCCAGGACGGCGCCGTGACCGCCCTTCTGCTTCTGCTGCTGTGCTTTTTACTCTTTAGCGTGATTGAAAAACTTCCGGGACGCGATGCTAAAACTGAATGATGTGACCTGGCTTTACCAGCATCTGCCGATGCGTTTTACGCTTTCCGTCGAACGCGGTGAGCGCATCGCGGTTCTTGGCCCGAGCGGGGCCGGAAAAAGCACGCTGCTGAATCTGATTGCCGGTTTTTTAACGCCCGCCAGCGGCAGTATCGCGCTCGACGGCCAGCCCCATACCCACACGCCGCCCGCGCGTCGTCCGGTATCGATGCTGTTTCAGGAAAATAATCTGTTCAACCATCTCACCATCCGCCAGAACATTGCGCTGGGAATGCACCCGGGGCTCAAGCTGAACGCGGATCAATCCGCCCATCTGCAGGCGATTGCCGGGCAGATGGGGATTGACGCGATGTTAGAGCGGCTGCCGGGCGAGCTTTCCGGCGGCCAGCGCCAGCGTGCGGCGCTGGCGCGCTGTCTGGTGCGCCAGCAGCCGGTACTGCTGCTGGATGAGCCCTTCTCGGCGCTCGATCCCGCGCTGAGGCTGGAGATGCTGACGCTGGTTGCCGACGTCTGCCGGCAGCGGCAGCTGACGCTGCTGATGGTCTCGCACAGCGTGGAAGATGCGGCGCGCATCGCGCCGCGGTCGGTGGTCGTGGCTGAGGGACGCATTGCCTGGGATGGCGCGACCGCCGCGCTGCTCAGCGGCAACAGCAGCGCCTCGGCGCTGCTGGGAATTAGCGCAAAATAACCTTATGCAGGATGTCGAGATAGACCGGCATCAGCGGATGACGGAAGGCAAACACCAGCGCCGCGCCGGCGGCGCACACCATGAGCGGAGCGAGCCACAGCAGGCGCGAACGCGGCAGAAAACGGGTGAGACGATCGCCAGCGCTTTTGGCGCTGCGCCACAGCCGCCAGCATAGCCACGCCGCCAGCCACGCCAGCAGTGCCGCCCCCAGCAGCAGCCACTTAAAGCTGGCGCTATTCTCATCGGCCGGGATATCAATGGCCGCCCCGGCAAGGATTCCCGGTAAGAAGTAGAGCGGCGGCCACAGCAGGCAGCCGATGATATTCGGCGGGATGAGCTTCGCGACCGGCAGATCGAGCATTCCGGCGACCATCGGCACCAGCGGGCGCGTTGGCCCGACAAAGCGGCCAATCAGAATCGTAAACATGCTGTGCTGATGCAGCGCATGTTCGGTTTTATCCAGCAGCGCTTTGTTTTTCTTCAAAAAAGACCAGCGATGCAGCGGCTTTTTAAACCGCCAGCCAAGCCAGAATGAAATCCAGTCGCCGAGCAAACAGCCGATAATCCCCGCCAGCCACGCCTGCCAGAAGTTAACCTCGCCGCTGCCGATCAGCGCCCCCAATCCGGCCATCATCACCGTTCCCGGTAAGATAAGCCCCACCAGCGCCAGCGACTCGAGGAAGGCGACCAGCAGAACGGCTATCAGAGAATAGACCGTGGATTGAGTAATAAAGTGTTCCAGCAATGCTTGCATAATGTACCCGGTTTAAAAACGAAGCACGGATTCTCCGGAGCCGTTCATACTTCGTCAAGCCATCATTTGTTTGTATAGTTTACTGGCTGTGTTAAAAATCCGGGCCATCATTTCACTTTCTTTACTTTTTATTCACACCCTGCGCGAAACTCGCTCGGGCTGGCGCCGGTGCATTTCTTAAACACGCGCGAAAAGTAGAGCTGGTCCTCAAAACCGACGTTACGGCCAACGGTCGCGATCGGCATCCGCGTCGTGCTCAGCAGCAGCTTAGCCTGGCTAATGCGCTGATCCTCCCGCCACCCCAGTACGCTGATCCCCAGCTGCTGGCGGAACAGATGCGACAGGCGCGACGGCGACAGGCACACGTGCTGGGCGACGCTGGCAATATCGAAATGGCTGTCCGCCAGATGATCGCTGATGTACTGGCAGGCATCGCGCACCCGGTTATCCAGCGGCGGATGCAGCGATTCGTTGATAGCTTCCATGCGCCTGAGCAGCAGCTGCTCCATAAGATTGATCGCCAGCAGCTCGGAGTAACGCCCGGCGCCCTGCCCGGCCTCCACAATCTGCCCGAACAGTTCGCCAAAGCGCGCCTGCCACTGCTCATCCGGGCGGAAAAAGCCGGTCTGGGCAAAAATCGTTGGCCAGTTAAGCCATTCATGCCAGTAGGCGCGCGGCCGGAAATAGACCCACTGGTGATACCACTCGCGGGCATCGGGATGGCGGCCATAATGGTGAATCTCTCCCGGCGGGAACAGCAGCATATCGCCAGGCCGGCAGATAAACTGCTCCCCGTGGTTATTGATCACCCCTTCGCCGCGAATCGTCAGATTAAGGATATAGCCCTTCATGCCCAGCGGACGGTCAATAAAGAAATCAAGATAGCCATCGGCTTCAATTGGCGTCAGGCCCGTCACCAGATGGGCGTTAAAAGAGTAACCCGGCAACAAAGGATCGTTTTGCGTTTCGGCCATAAACTCTGCTCTCCAGGAGACATTAAGGACACCAATTGTCCATACCTTGTATTTTATCCTCTGGCTGGTCGCTCATGCTGCGACGCGGGTTAGAAAATGAATTAAAACCCGCCTCTTCTCGATAAAAACTGAGCACGGCGCACAGTTCAGGCGCTTTCAGCGCATAACTGAAGTGTCTATAAAGACGGCAGGAAAGTCCACATTGAATATTTGCACGACGTCACACTTTGCGACGTCACAGCAATATAGTCCATAAGATTAGCGAATACGGCCTGACGGTTTTCAGCCCAGATATCTACTGTTTCACCATGAATGATTTTTAGCATGGAGTAACAGTATGGCAATTGCGATTGGCCTCGATTTTGGCAGTGATTCAGTACGCGCCCTGGCGGTAGAGTGCGCGACCGGCGAAGAGCTCGCCGCAGGCGTCGAGTGGTATCCGCGCTGGCAGGAGGGGCTATTTTGCGATGGTCCGAACAACCAGTTCCGCCATCATCCACGCGACTATATCGAATCAATGGAAGCCGCGCTGAAAAGCGTCCTCACATCCCTTAGCGCCGAACAGCGCGCTGCCGTGGTGGGTATCGGCGTTGACAGCACCGGCTCCACCCCCGCGCCCATCGACGCCGACGGCAACGTGCTGGCGCTGCGCGACGAGTTCGCCAGCAACCCCAACGCCATGTTCGTGCTGTGGAAGGACCATACCGCGGTGGAGGAGGCGGAGGAGATTACCCGCCTGTGTCACCTGCCGGGCAAAGAGGATTACTCCCGCTATATCGGCGGTATCTACTCCAGCGAATGGTTCTGGGCCAAGATCCTCCACGTGACCCGCCAGGACAGCGCCGTCGCCGAGGCCGCCGCGTCGTGGATTGAGCTGTGCGACTGGGTGCCGGCCCTGCTTTCCGGGACCACCCGCCCGCAGGATATTCGTCGCGGCCGCTGCAGCGCCGGGCACAAATCCCTTTGGCATGAAAGCTGGGGCGGACTGCCGCCTGCCGGTTTCTTCGATGAACTCGACCCGATAATCAACCAGAGCCTGGCCTACCCGATGTTCAGCGATACCTGGACTGCGGATATCCCGGTCGGCACGCTCACCGCCGAATGGGCCGCGCGCCTGGGCCTGCCGCAAACCGTCGCCATCTCCGGCGGCGCATTCGACTGCCATATGGGCGCCGTCGGCGCCGGTGCGCAGCCAAACGCGCTGGTCAAAGTTATCGGCACCTCCACCTGCGACATTCTGATCGCCGATAAACAGAGCGTTGGCGAGCGCACGGTGCAAGGGATTTGCGGCCAGGTCGACGGCAGCGTCGTGCCTGACTTTATCGGTATGGAAGCGGGGCAATCCGCTTTTGGCGACATCTACGCCTGGTTTGGCCGCATTCTCGGCTGGCCGCTGGAGCAGCTGGCGCAGGCCCACCCGGAACTCAAAGAGCAGATCAAAGCCAGCCAGAAACAGCTGCTGCCCGCGCTGACCGACGCATGGGCAAAAAATCCGTCTCTTGACCACCTGCCGGTGGTGCTGGACTGGTTTAACGGCCGCCGTACGCCGAATGCCAACCAGCGTCTGAAAGGGGTCATTACCGATCTGAACCTCGCCACCGACGCCCCGGCGCTGTTCGGCGGACTGATTGCCGCCACCGCTTTTGGCGCCCGCGCCATTATGGAGTGCTTCACCGAACAGGGGATCCCGGTCAATAACGTGATGGCGCTCGGCGGCATCGCGCGCAAAAACCCGGTGATCATGCAGGCCTGCTGCGATGTGCTGAATCGCCCGCTGCAAATCGTCGCGTCCGATCAGTGCTGCGCCCTGGGCGCGGCTATCTTCGCCGCCGTTGCCGCCGGCGTATACCGCGATATCCCTGCCGCGCAGGAAAACATGGCCAGCCAGGTGGAAAGTACCCTGCAGCCTCGTCCGGCGCAGGCGCAACGCTTCGAACAACTCTATCAGCGCTACCAGCAGTGGTCGCTCAGCGCGGAACAACGTTATCTCCCTTCGACTGCAAAAGCGGAATCCGCGCCGCAATCTCAGGCAGCCCTCACCCATTAAGGACATGAAAATGACGATTTTTAATAACTATGAAGTGTGGTTCGTTATCGGTAGCCAGCATCTGTACGGCCCTGAAGCGCTACGTCAGGTGACAAAGCACGCAGAACATGTGGTGAACAGCCTGAATGCGGAAGCCAAACTGCCGTGCAAACTGGTGCTTAAGCCGCTGGGTACCACGCCGGATGAGATCACCCATATCTGCCGCGACGCAAACTACGATGATAAGTGCGCCGGGATGGTGGTGTGGCTGCATACCTTCTCGCCGGCGAAAATGTGGATCAATGGCCTCACGATCCTGAATAAACCGCTGATGCAGTTCCATACCCAGTTCAACGCGGCCCTGCCGTGGGACAGCATCGATATGGACTTTATGAACCTGAACCAGACCGCCCACGGCGGCCGCGAATTTGGCTTCATCGGCGCCCGCATGCGTCAGCAGCACAGCGTGGTGACCGGCCACTGGCAGGATAAAGAAGCCCATCAGCGCATCGGCGCGTGGATGCGCCAGGCGGTCTCTAAACAGGATACCCGCCACCTGAAAGTGTGCCGTTTCGGCGATAACATGCGCGAAGTGGCGGTCACCGACGGGGATAAAGTCGCCGCGCAGATTAAGTTTGGCTTCTCGGTTAACACCTGGGCGGTGGGCGATCTGGTGCAGGTCGTCAATGCGGTCACCGACGGTGAAATCAGCGCCCTGGTGGATGAGTATGAAAGCAGCTATCGTCTGACCCCCGCGGTGCAAATCCACGGCGATAAGCGGCAGAACCTTCTCGATGCCGCGCGCATTGAGCTGGGGATGAAGCGCTTCCTGGAACAGGGCGGCTTCCACGCGTTCACCACCACCTTTGAAGATTTACACGGCCTGAAACAGCTTCCGGGTCTCGCCGTGCAGCGTCTGATGCAGCAGGGCTACGGCTTTGCGGGCGAGGGCGACTGGAAAACCGCCGCTCTGCTTCGCATCATGAAGGTGATGGCAACTGGTCTGCAGGGCGGCACCTCCTTTATGGAGGATTACACCTACCACTTCGAGAAAGGCAACGATCTGGCGCTGGGCTCGCATATGCTGGAAGTCTGCCCGACCATCGCCACCGCTGAAAAACCGATTCTCGACGTGCAGCCGCTGGGCATCGGCGGGAAAGCCGATCCGGCGCGCATCATCTTTAACACCCAGACCGGCCCGGCGATCGTCGCCAGCCTGATCGATCTCGGCGATCGCTATCGTCTGCTGGTGAACACCATTGAAACGGTGAAAACGCCGCACGAACTGCCGAAGCTGCCGGTGGCCAACGCCTTGTGGAAAGCGCATCCGGATCTGCGCACCGCGTCCGAAGCCTGGATCATCGCCGGCGGCGCGCACCACACCGTCTTCAGCCATGCGCTCACCCTCGACGATATGCGCCAGTTTGCCGAGCTGCAGGATATCGAGCTGACCGTGATTGATAACGAAACCCGTCTGCCCTCCTTCAAGGACGCGCTGCGCTGGAACGAAGTGTATTACGGTTCAAAACGCTAAGAGGCCGTCCCCTCATCCTCTCCCTGAGGGTGCGGGTGAGGGGAACTGACTCGCCAGCAATTCGGAGCACAGTATGTTAGAAGATCTTAAACGCCAGGTTCTCGAAGCCAACCTGGCCCTGCCAAAGCACAATCTGGTTACCCTCACCTGGGGCAACGTCAGCGCCGTCGACCGTGAACGGGGCGTGCTGGTGATTAAACCCTCCGGCGTCGACTACAGCGTCATGACCGCCGAGGATATGGTGGTGGTCAGCCTGGAGACCGGCGACGTGGTGGAAGGCAAGAAAAAGCCCTCTTCGGATACGCCAACCCACCGTCTGCTGTATCAGGCATTCCCGACGCTGGGCGGCATTGTTCATACCCATTCGCGTCACGCCACCATCTGGGCACAGGCCGGACAGTCGATTCCCGCTACCGGCACCACCCACGCCGACTATTTCTACGGCGCGGTCCCCTGTACCCGTTTGATGACCGACGATGAGATCAACGGTGAGTACGAGTGGCAAACCGGCGAAGTGATCGTTGAAACCTTCCGTGAGAAAGGCATCGATCCGGCGCAAATGCCCGGCGTGCTGGTGCACTCGCACGGCCCGTTTGCCTGGGGGAAAAACGCCGAAGACGCGGTGCATAACGCTATCGTGCTGGAAGAGATCGCCTATATGGGCATCTTCTGCCGCCAGCTGGCGCCGCAGCTGCCGGAGATGCAGCAAACGCTGCTGGATAAACACTATCTGCGCAAGCACGGCGCGAAAGCCTATTACGGGCAGTAAGGCCGCAGCATTCCCGGCTCGCGCTGCGCTTAGCGGGGCTACAGGCTGGTAGCCCGGCTAAGTCCGGGAAACAGCGCGCCACACCTGTATAAAACCCCAGCATCATTTGGTGAACCAGGCTATAATCAGGCCTGGTTTTTACTGATGAGAGCACGGCGTGACGCAGCCACGAGCAGGTTTTTTACTCACCCGTCACTGGCGGGATACCCCGCAGGGCACCGAACTGACATTCTGGCTGGCGACCGATGACGGCCCGCTTGAGGTCACCCTGCCGCCGCAGGAATCCGTCGCGTTCATTCCCGAATCGCAGCGCCCGCAGGCTGAACGCCTGCTGCAGGGCGAAAACGGCCATCGCCTTGCTGCGCTCATTCTGCAAGATTTTCATCGCCAGCGGGTGTTTGGTCTCTACTGCCGCGCTCACCGCCAGCTGATGCGGCTGGAAAAAAAGCTGCGCGAAAACGGCGTCACGGTATATGAAGGCGACGTTCGCCCGCCGGAGCGCTATCTGATGGAGCGCTTTATCACCGCCCCGGTGTGGGTTGAAGGCGAGGCGCGCGGCCAGCGGCTGGTCAACGCGCGGATGAAGCCCAATCCCCACTACCGACCGCCCCTAAAGTGGGTGTCGCTGGACATCGAAACCAGCCGCCACGGCGAGCTCTACTGCATCGGCCTTGAAGGCTGCGGCCAGCGGGTCGTCTATATGTTAGGGCCGGAACCGGCCACCCCGCCTGCCGTCGATTTCGAACTGGAGTACGTCGCCAGCCGCCCGCTGCTGCTGGAAAAGCTTAACGCCTGGTTTGCCGCCCACGACCCGGACGTGCTGATCGGCTGGAACGTGGTGCAGTTTGATTTACGCGTCCTGCAAAAGCACGCCGAGCGCTATCGCATCCCGCTGCTGCTCGGCCGCGGCAACAGCGAACTGGAGTGGCGCGAACACGGTTTTAAGAATGGCGTCTTCTTTGCTCAGGCCAACGGCCGCCTGATTATCGATGGCATCGAGGCGCTGAAATCCGCGTTCTGGAACTTCTCCTCTTTTGCGCTGGAGTCGGTCGCCCGCGAGCTGCTCGGCGAGGGCAAAGCCATTGATAATCCCTGGGATCGGATGGATGAAATCGATCGCCGCTTTCACCAGGATAAACCGGCGCTGGCCACCTATAACCTGCAGGACTGCGAGCTGGTCACGCGCATCCTCCATAAAACCGAGATCATGCCGTTTTTGCTGGAGCGCGCGACGGTCAACGGCCTGCCTGCGGATCGCCACGGCGGTTCGGTCGCCGCCTTCAGCCATCTCTATTTCCCGCGCATGCACCGGCTCGGCTACGTCGCGCCGAACCTCGGTGAAGTGCCGCCGCAGGCCAGCCCCGGCGGCTACGTGATGGACTCCCGCCCCGGCCTCTACGACTCGGTGCTGGTGCTGGACTACAAAAGCCTGTACCCGTCGATTATCCGCACCTTTCTGATCGACCCGGTGGGGCTGGTGGAAGGTCTGGCGCAGCCCGATGACGCTCACAGCACCGAAGGCTTTCTCGGCGCGCGCTTCTCGCGAGAAAAACACTGCCTGCCGGGGATCGTCGGGCAAATCTGGCACGGGCGCGACGAGGCCAAGCAGCATAAAAACAAACCGCTGTCGCAGGCGCTGAAAATCATTATGAACGCCTTCTACGGCGTGCTCGGTACCAGCGCCTGCCGCTTTTTCGATCCGCGTCTGGCCTCATCCATCACCATGCGCGGCCACGCGATTATGCGCCAGACCAAAGCGCTGATTGAATCCCAGGGCTATGACGTTATCTACGGCGATACCGACTCCACCTTCGTGTGGCTCAAACGGTCCCACAGCGAAGAGGAAGCCAGCAGCATCGGCCGCTCGCTGGTGGCCTTCGTCAACGAATGGTGGGCGGCGGAGCTGAGCAAAGAGGGGCTTGTCAGCACCCTCGAGCTGGAGTTCGAAACCCACTTCTGCCGCTTTCTCATGCCCACCATTCGCGGCGCGGATACCGGCAGTAAAAAGCGCTACGCCGGGATGATTCAGGAAGGCAGCGAGCAGCGCATGGTGTTTAAAGGGCTGGAGACGGTACGCACCGACTGGACGCCGCTGGCCCAGCAGTTTCAGCAGGAGCTTTATCTGCGCATTTTCCGCCATCAGCCCTATCGCGATTACGTGCGCGAAACCATTGATAAGCTGATGAACGGCGAGCTTGACGATCGGCTGGTCTACCGCAAGCGCCTGCGCCGTCCGCTGGCGGAGTATCAGCGCAACGTGCCGCCGCACGTGCGCGCGGCCAGGCTCGCTGATGAGCAAAACGTCAGGCTGGGCAGGCCGCAGCAGTATCAGCAGCGCGGCAGCATTAAATACGTCTGGACCACCGGCGGGCCGGAGCCGGTGGATTATCAGCAATCACCGCTGGATTATGAACACTATCTTTCTAAGCAATTAGAGCCTGTCGCCGAAGGAATACTTCCCTTTGTCGACGACGATTTTGCTACAATAGTGACGGGGCAGCTGGGGCTATTTTGATTTTTTCTCACTCATTCCGCTGGCGCAAAAGCCGCAAAATGAAGGGTGAGGAGGACGTGACGAACGTTCCGCCATCCAGTAATATAGCGCCCTTTCCATTCCTGGACCCAATTTTGACGTATCTCCGATTCTCCATGGAGATGCTCAACTATTGCCTGCAATCAAAGAACTAAAGAGCCGAACATATATGCCTTTTACACTTGGTCAACGCTGGATTAGCGACACAGAGAGCGAACTGGGATTAGGGACGGTCGTTGCGCTGGACGCGCGCATGGTGACCCTGCTTTTCCCCGCCATCGGCGAAAACCGTCTGTACGCACGCAACGACTCCCCAATCACCCGCGTGATGTTTAACCCGGGCGATACCATCACCAGCCACGAAGGCTGGCAACTCCAGGTTGACGAAGTTAATGAAGAGAACGGTCTGCTGGCCTACACCGGCACCCGCCTCGATACCCAGGAAGCCAACGTTACCCTGCGTGAAGTGCTCCTCGACAGCAAGCTGGTCTTCAGCAAACCGCAGGACCGTCTGTTCGCCGGACAGATCGACCGTATGGATCGTTTCGCCCTGCGCTATCGAGCGCGTAAATTCCAGAGCGAACAGTACCGCATGCCGTGGAGCGGCCTGCGCGGCCAGCGCACCAGCCTGATCCCGCATCAGCTGAATATCGCCCACGACGTTGGCCGCCGCCACGCGCCGCGCGTCCTGCTGGCGGATGAAGTAGGTTTAGGTAAAACCATTGAAGCCGGGATGATCCTGCATCAGCAGTTGCTCTCCGGCGCCGCGGAACGCGTCCTGATCGTCGTCCCGGAAACCCTGCAGCACCAGTGGCTGGTGGAAATGCTGCGCCGCTTTAACCTGCGCTTCTCGCTGTTTGACGATGAGCGCTATGCCGAAGCGCAGCACGACGCGATTAACCCGTTCGAAACCGAACAGCTGGTGATCTGTTCGCTGGATTTCGTGCGCCGCAGCAAGCAGCGCCTGGAACACCTGTGCGAAGCCGAATGGGATCTGATGGTCGTTGATGAAGCGCACCACCTGGTCTGGAGCGAAGACGCCCCGAGCCGGGAATATCAGGCGATTGAACAGCTGGCCGAATGCGTGCCGGGCATTCTGCTGCTCACCGCGACGCCGGAGCAGCTGGGAATGGAGAGCCACTTCGCCCGCCTGCGCCTGCTCGACCCCAACCGTTTCCACGACTTCGCCCAGTTTGTTGAAGAGCAGCAGAACTACCGTCCGGTTGCCGACGCGGTCGCCCTGCTGCTGGCCGGTAATAAGCTGAGCGACGCCGATCTGAACGCGCTGAGCGATCTGATCGGCGAACAGGATATTGAACCATTATTGCAGGCCGCCAACAGCGATCGCGATGATGCCCAGGCCGCTCGTCAGGAGCTGGTGTCGATGCTGATGGACCGCCACGGCACCAGCCGCGTGCTGTTCCGCAACACCCGTAACGGCGTCAAAGGTTTCCCGAAACGCGAGCTGCATACGATTCGTCTGCCGCTGCCGACCCAGTACCAGACGGCCATTAAGGTTTCCGGCATTATGGGCGCCCGCAAAACCGCCGAAGAGCGCGCCCGCGACATGCTCTATCCGGAGCAGATTTATCAGGAATTTGAAGGCGATACCGGCACCTGGTGGAACTTCGATCCGCGCGTTGAATGGCTGATGGGCCATCTCACCAGCCACCGCTCGCAGAAAGTGCTGGTCATCTGCGCCAAAGCGGCCACCGCGCTGCAGCTGGAGCAGGTCCTGCGCGAGCGCGAAGGCATTCGCGCCGCGGTGTTCCACGAAGGGATGTCGATTATCGAACGCGACCGCGCCGCCGCCTGGTTCGCCGAGGAAGATACCGGCGCTCAGGTGCTGCTGTGTTCTGAGATCGGCTCTGAAGGCCGCAACTTCCAGTTCGCCAGCAATCTGGTGATGTTCGACCTGCCGTTCAACCCGGATCTGCTGGAGCAGCGTATCGGCCGTCTTGACCGTATCGGCCAGGCTCACGATATTCAGATCCACGTTCCCTATCTGGAAAGAACCGCCCAGTCGGTGCTGGTGCGCTGGTATCACGAAGGCCTGGACGCGTTCGAGCACACCTGCCCGACCGGCCGTACCGTCTACGACAGCGTGCATAACGAACTGATCAACTATCTTGCCACGCCGGAAAATACCGACGGCTTCGACGACCTGATCAAAGCCTGCCGCCAGCAGCATGAAGCGCTGAAAGCGCAGCTGGAACAGGGCCGCGACCGTCTGCTGGAGATCCACTCCAACGGCGGAGAAAAAGCCCAGCAGCTTGCGGAAAGCATTGAAGAACAGGATGACGACACCAGCCTGATCGCCTTCTCCATGAACCTGTTTGATATCGTCGGCATCAACCAGGACGATCGCGGTGAGAATCTGATTGTCCTGACCCCCTCCGACCATATGCTGGTCCCGGATTTCCCGGGCCTGCCGGAAGATGGCTGCACCATTACCTTTGAGCGTGACGTCGCCCTGTCCCGCGAAGACGCGCAGTTCATCACCTGGGAGCATCCGCTGATTATCAACGGTCTGGATCTGATCCTCTCCGGCGATACCGGCAGCAGCACCATTTCGCTGCTGAAGAATAAAGCGCTGCCGGTAGGTACTCTGCTGCTGGAGCTGATTTACGTCGTTGAAGCGCAGGCGCCGAAGCATCTGCAGCTCAACCGCTTCCTGCCGCCGACGCCGGTGCGCATGCTGCTCGACAAAAACGGCAACAACCTCGCCGGTCAGGTGGAGTTCGAAAGCTTCAACCGTCAGCTGAGCGCGGTTAACCGCCACACCGGCAGCAAGCTGGTCAACGCCGTCCAGCAGGACGTCCACGCGATTTTACAGCAGGGCGAAGGCCAGGTAGCCAAAGCGGCCCAGGCGCTGATCGACGCCGCGCGTAAAGAAGCCGACGATAAGCTGACGGCAGAGCTGTCGCGCCTTGAAGCGCTGCGCGCCGTGAACCCGAACATCCGCGATGATGAACTGACGGCTATCGAGAGCAACCGTCAGCAGGTTATGGACGCGCTGGCGCAGGCGGGCTGGCGCCTGGATGCGCTGCGCTTAATCGTGGTCACCCACCAGTAACGGAACGCGAATATGGCGATGGAAAACTACAATCCGCCGCAGGATCCCTGGCTGGTTATTCTCTACCAGGATGAGCACATTATGGTGGTCAACAAGCCAAGCGGCCTGTTGTCCGTGCCGGGCCGGCTTGCCGAGCACAAAGACAGCGTGATGGCGCGCGTTCAGCGCGACTTCCCGCAGGCCGAGTCGGTGCACCGGCTGGATATGGCGACCAGCGGCGTGATTGTGGTGGCCCTGACCAAAGCGGCAGAGCGCGAGCTGAAGCGGCAGTTCCGCGAACGGGAGCCGAAAAAGCAGTACGTCGCCCGCGTCTGGGGGCATCCGGAGAAAACCGAGGGTCTGGTGGATTTACCGCTGATTTGCGACTGGCCGAACCGGCCAAAGCAGAAGGTGTGTTACGAAACCGGCAAAGCGGCACAAACCGAGTATGAAGTGCTGGAGTTGGCGGTGGACAACACCGCCCGCGTGCGCCTGAAGCCGATTACCGGGCGTTCGCATCAGCTGCGCGTGCATATGCTGGCGCTGGGCCATCCGATTCTTGGCGACCGCTTTTATGCGTCGCCGGAAGCGCTGGCCATGGCGCCTCGTCTGCTGCTGCACGCCGAAACGCTGACCATCACCCACCCCGCTTTCGGTAATACGATGACGTTTCGCGCGCCGATCGACTTCTGACCGTACCTCTCTGTCCCGGGTCGTGCCGCCAGCGGCTCACCCGGGCTACTCCTCGCTCATCAATGTCGCGGAAAACGGGCGTCAGTCGCGGGCAAACCACGCATCAATCATCTGCTCAACGCGGGCCACAACCTGCCCGGTGTCATGACGGCGGCTGCGCGCGCAGGCGTGCGCGGGCTCGTCGCACAGCAGGCAGCGGCGCTGGTTCTCCCCCATTGACTGACGGCCAACCAGGCCATTTTTCGGGCAAATGACGTCAATATCCCACAGGCGGCCCAGCGGATGGGTATGCTCAAGATCGGTACAGAAGGCTTTGATTTCACTGGCGGCGTGATCGACGCACCACAGCGCTTCCGGCCCGGTCGGCAGCCACAGCACCTGGCGATCCAGCGTCTGCCAGCGGTGTTTCCACAGCATCTGATCGCAGGCCTGCAGCGCCACCCCCATCATATTACGGTAGCGAATGCTGTCTTTCACCGCGCCCGGCGTCACCAGGGTCAGCGAAATCACCGGCCGCTGATAATGGGCTAACCAGTCGGCCTGGCGCGCGGCGCGCTGCTCTTTCGCCGCCAGCAGCGCTTCCATGCTTACGCCCTCACGGGCGAGAGTATCCACTGACATTTGTTTCTCTCCTCACTTAATAAAAGGCAGCGGACAGGCTGCCGTCGCAGTCGCGAATAATGGCGCTGATTGTATCGCTAAACGATCCCTGTTTTGGAGACGGGGCGCAGATATTTTCTGCGCCATTTAGCACGAAAAAGCAGACTTAGCGGTTATAAAAAAGTTAAATCAGGCCAGAAAGTGACTGAGGAACAGCAGACCCAGCGAAACATTAATCGCGCCGCCGATCCGGGTTGCGATCTGCGCGAACGGCATCAGGTTCATGCGGTTGCCGGAGGTCAGAATCGCCACGTCGCCGGTACCGCCCTGACCGCTCTGGCAGCAGGAGACAATCGCCACGTCAATCGGGTACATGCCAATCTTTTTGCCGACCAGGAAACCGGTCGCCACCAGCGCCGTTACGGTGCTGATAATCACCAGCAAATTGGTCACGGTAAAGGCGTTGACCAGCTCCTGCCACGGGGTGATCGCCACGCCGACGGCAAACAGAATCGGATAGGTGACCGCCGTACGGAAGAACTTATACACCATCTGCGAGCCCTCCTGCAGGCGCGGAGAGACGCCGTTCACCAGCTTCAGCAGCACCGCGAGGAACAGCATGCCCACCGGCGCGGGCAGGCCGATGGTCTTCTGCCCCAGCATACCCAGCATATAAAGCAGCACCGCCAGCAGCGCGCCGGAGGCCAGCGTTGTCACGTCCATTTTGCCCTCGGCGGGCGTTTCGCGATGTGTCTCGTTGCGGCGGTTCGGCATCAGCTGCCCCTCCCCGGTCAAATGCGGGAAACGCTTGCCCAGCTGGTTCAAACAGCCGGAGATAACGATCGCCGTCAGGCTGCCCAGCATCACCATTGGCAGCACGCGCCCAAGCGCCACGCCCTGATCCATATGCATCAGCGCGGCGTAGCCAATCGACAGCGGGATCGCCCCCTCGCCGACGCCACCGGCCATGATCGGCAGGACGATAAAGAAGAACACCTGAAACGGCTCCAGCCCCAGCGCGGTACCGACGCCGACGCCGACCACCATGCCGACGATTTCGCCGCACAGCATCGGGAAGAAAATCCGCAGAAAGCCCTGAATCAGCGTGGTGCGGTTCATGCTCATAATGCTGCCGACGATAATGCAGCAGATATAAAGATAAAGAATGTTGGTCGACTTGTAGAATTTGGTGGTCGACTCCACTACCACCTCCGGCAGCAGGCCGTAATGCACCAGCGCAGAAGGGATAAAGGTCGCGCAGATGGCCGCCGCGCCGAGCTTGCCGAGTACCGGCAGCCGTTTACCAAATTCGCCGCAGGCAAAGCCGAAAAAGGCCAGCGTCGCTACCATCACGACGATATCGCTCGGCAGCTTGCCGCCCAGGCAGTCCAGCGCGATCAGGCCGCCGGCCAGCAAAAAGAGCGGCAGCGGGATAATACCGACTTTCCAGTTATCGAGAATATGCCACCAGCGCTGCTTAAGCGCGGGTTTCGGCGTATTAATAGGGTCGATGGTTGCAGAGAATGCATTGTCTGTGGTGCTCATAATTAAGCCCTCTGGTTATTATTACTTTTCAGGTTAGAGGGCCACGCGCGGAGTTAATGTGAGGATCGGCAGATTAAAAAAGAAGTTTTAATGGTCACTATGGTTTTTATGGTTTCTATTATTATTGTGAAACCGCTCTGATTTATTGCCGTGGTTTTTAAGGTTTTTAAATCCAGCGCCTGATTAACCTTGATAAATTCCCCGCCAGCGGATAATTGTGGTTCCCGGACGCTCTTGTGACGTTCACCGGTTTCCCTCAGCCACGATGCCGGCAGCGAAAAAATGATACGCTGCCGTATCCCTGATACTGTGCATTATACTTATGAAGGTTTCATTTCAGTTTAAGCTGTTCATTTCGCTGGTCGCTTTTTTCTCAGTGCTGTTTGCGCTGCTGGGCGTGTATTACTATTTCGACGCCAGCCATCAGCTTTATCAGGAAATGAGCGCCCGCGCGAAAATACAGGCAGAAGAAATCGCGCTGATGCCGGATTTACGTCAGCAGGTGGCGCGTGAAGACGCACTGGCGATAAAGCCTTTTATGCAAAATATTGCCGCCCACAGCGACGCCAGTTTTATCGTCATTGGCGATAAGCGGGGCGTGCATCTGTTTCACTCTGTCCATCCGGAGTGGGTCGGCACGCGGCTGGTTGGCGGCGATAACCAGCCGGTACTTGAGGGGAAAAGCACGACCACCATCCGCAAAGGGGGACTCGGTATTTCCCTGCGCAGCAAAGCGCCCATTTTCGATGACGCGGGTCGGGTCGTTGGCATT
The DNA here is from genome assembly GCF_009025755.1 of Klebsiella sp. RCJ4. NCBI lineage: Bacteria > Pseudomonadati > Pseudomonadota > Gammaproteobacteria > Enterobacterales > Enterobacteriaceae > Klebsiella > Klebsiella sp. RCJ4. The sequence continues at coordinate 29,536 of NZ_WCIN01000027.1, read as the reverse complement.
GTCTCCGTCGGCTACCTCACCAGCTATCTCGACAGCATCACGCTGGCAAAAGTCATCAATATTTTCATCGCCGCGGTGCTGCTGCTTATCGCGCTGTTTATCTTCTCCTGGTACTTCACCCGCAGCATTAAGAAACAAATTTTCTCGCTGGAGCCGCGCGAAATCGGCCTGCTGGTGCGTCAGCAAAAAGCGATGATGGAGTCGATATACGAAGGGGTGATTGTGATTGACCATCACCGGCGTATTGAAGTGATAAACCACGCCGCCCGCAGCCTGCTCGGACTGAGCCAGCCCGCGCACCAGCTGCGCGGTAAGTCTATCGATAGCGTCATTACGCCGCAGCCGTTTTTCGCCGGCGGAGAGATGTTCGAAAGCGATACCCACGACGAGCTGTGCCGTTTTAATCAGCTGACGGTACTCGCCAGCCGGGTGCGAATCATGCTGGAGAATGCGCTCCAGGGCTGGGTGATCACCTTCCGCGACCGCGATGAAATCAACTCCCTGAGCGCCCAGCTCAGCCAGGTAAAACGCTACGTTGATAATCTGCGCATCATGCGCCATGAACAGCTCAACCGGATGACGACCCTCTCCGGCCTGCTGCATATGGGCCACTATGACGAGGCGATTCGCTATATTCAGGCGCAGTCGGAGCATGCCCAGGAGCTGCTGGACTTTATTTCATCGCACTTTAATTCGCCGACGCTGTGCGGCCTGCTGCTGGGTAAAGCCGCCCGCGCGCGGGAAAAAGGGGTTGAGCTGAGCTTTGACCCGGCCTGCCGCATCGACCGCCCGCTGCCGTCGTTGATGGAGTCCGAGCTTATCTCTATCATCGGTAATCTGCTGGATAACGCCATTGAAGCCACCCAGCGCGCCGAACTGCCGCACGAACCGGTCGAGATCCTGATTCAGCTCAACGCCCGGGAATTAATGATTGAAGTCGCCGATCGCGGCGTCGGTATTCGTCCGGAGATCCGCGAGCATATATTTGAGCGCGGCGTCACCACCAAAACCCGCGGCGATCACGGTATTGGACTGTATCTTATTGAGCGCTATGTCACCCAGGCTGGCGGCACGATTGAAGTGGCCGACAACGCGCCGCGCGGGGCGATTTTCACGCTGTTTATTCCCGCCAGCGGGCCAGCCCATCCGCAAGAAGAGACGCACTATGCATCATGACCTGGTCGATGTCCTGATCGTTGAAGATGAAAGCGAACTGGCGCGGCTGCACGCCGAGCTTATCCAGAAACACCCGCGCATGCGGCTGACCGGCACGGCGGCCTCTCTCGCCCAGGCGCGGCAGATACTCAACGCCAGACCGCCGCAGCTGGTGCTGCTGGATAACTACCTGCCGGACGGCAAAGGGGTCACCCTGATGAACGACCCTATTATGGCCCATGCTAACTGCTCGGTGATCTTTATCACCGCCGCCAGCGACATGGAAACCTGTAGCCAGGCAATCCGCAACGGCGCCTTCGACTACATTCTTAAGCCGGTATCATGGAAGCGCCTGAGCCAGTCCCTTGAACGGTTCGTGCAGTTCTACGATCAGCAGCGCGAATGGAAAATCGTCGACCAGCAGAACGTGGATTCGCTGTATCAGCTGCAGGCTAAAAACTACCGAGCCGATAGCGGCAGTAAAGGCATTGAAGAAAAAACGCTGGCGCTGGTGCAGAGCCTGTTTATCGGCGAAGAAGAGCGCTGCTTTTCGGTTGATGACGTGGTGAGCGAGGCTGGCTTGAGCAAAACCACGGCCCGTCGCTATCTGGAGCACTGCGTGGAAATCGGCTTTCTGGAGGTGGAAATGCTGTACGGCAAGATTGGCCATCCGCGGCGTATGTACCGCCGCGCCGCCAGCGTATCGTGACGCCTCTCCCACCCGGGAGAGGCCGGTCGTTTAGAAGCCGCGCTGCTCTTTAATCAGTTCCCAGGCTTTCTGGATCTCCTGCGCTTTCTGCTTAGCCATCTCCATCATTTCCGGCGGTAGCCCTTTCGCCACCAGCTTATCCGGATGGTGCTCGCTCATCAGCTTACGATAGGCGCGCTTGACGGTGGCGGCATCGTCGGTCGCTTTGACGCCCAGCACATTGCAGGCATCTTCAAGGGTTGGCCCGCGCTGCGCCTGCTGCCAGCCGGCGTTGCCGCCGCGCTGGCCGTAAGATTGCTGCTGCGAACCGCCGCCAAACTGCGCCCCGCCCTGCATCATGCGCAGGAACTGTTCGAACTGAGCGCGGGAGATGCCCAGCTCGTCGGCAATCACAAACAGCACGTCACGTTCGTTGGGATGCAGTTCGCCGTCGGCGAAAGCCGCCTGCAGCTGAATTTCCAGAAACATCCGAATTAAATCAAAACGCCCAAAGCAGACGCTGCGCAGCTGGCGCATTTTCTCCCGCAGCGGGTAATCATCTGATTTCCCTACGCGAAACGCGTGCTGGGCCGCGGTACGCGCTTCGCCGTGCAGGTTCATGCGATCCATCAGCAAATTGGCGACCTGAATATCGGCTTCGGTAACGCGCCCTTTCGATTTGGTCAGATGCCCCATCACTTCAAACGTCGTCGAGAAGAACAGCGACTGGCGCTCCTGCTGATTGGCAAAGACGTTCAGCCGGCGGCTGCGCGCGCGGTCAAACATATGCCCGATTAAGAAGCCCAGCACCACGCCCCAAAAGCCGCCGCCCATCATCAACGCAACCGCAACGCCAATTATTTTACCCAAATACTGCATAGACTCCCCAATCTCTCTGCCGCCAGTTAAGCTATATCTGACCGCACGTTACAAAGCGTTTACGCCTCGGTCAATTGTGGGACATAGCCTATAATTTGCTTTATCATACTCGTCATTCTACACGGTGCCTAACGCTCGGGCTCGAAACGGGCAGGATTAACACTAGCGCGATTTAGACGAGTACGTTAGGCTCTGACCGTTTGCAAGCCGCTGCCACACGATGACGGAACAACAAATACAACGTATGAAAAAACGTATTCCCAGCCTCCTGGCCACCATGATTGCCAGCGCCTTGTATAGCCAACAGGGCCTCGCTGCCGATCTCGCCACGCAGTGTATGCTTGGCGTACCAAGCTACAATCGTCCTTTGGTTGAAGGGAAACCCAACGACCTGCCGGTGACGATCGATGCCGATCATGCGAAAGGCAACTATCCTGATAACGCCGTATTTACCGGCAACGTTGATATCAATCAGGGGAACAGCCGACTGCAGGCCGATGAAGTGCAGCTTCACCAGCAGCAGGCCGCGGGCCAGCCGCAGCCGGTGCGCACGGTCGACGCCCTCGGCAACGTTCACTATGATGACAATCAGGTGATCCTCAAAGGGCCGAAAGCCTGGTCGAATCTGAACACCAAAGATACCAACGTCTGGCAGGGCGATTACCAAATGGTTGGCCGTCAGGGGCGCGGTACCGCTGACCTGATGAAACAGCGCGGTGAAAACCGCTATACCATCTTAGAAAACGGCAGCTTCACCTCCTGTCTGCCGGGCTCTGACACCTGGAGCGTGGTCGGCAGTGAAGTCATCCACGACCGCGAAGAACAGGTCGCTGAGATCTGGAACGCCCGCTTCAAGCTCGGTTCCGTACCGATTTTTTATAGTCCCTACCTGCAGCTGCCGGTGGGCGACAAGCGTCGTTCGGGCTTCCTGATCCCCAACGCCAAATACAGCACCAAAAACGGCGTCGAGTTCTATCTTCCTTACTACTGGAACATTGCCCCGAACTTCGACGCCACGCTGACGCCGCACTATATGAGCAAGCGCGGCGGCGTCATGTGGGAGAACGAATTCCGCTATCTGACCAAAGCAGGAACCGGCTTAATCGAGTTCGACTACCTGCCTTCGGATAAAATTTACCAGGACGATCACTCCGGCGACAGCAATAGCCGCCGCTGGCTGTTCTACTGGAACCATTCTGGCGTCGTAGACCAGGTGTGGCGCTTCAACGCCGATTACACCAAAGTCAGCGACCCGGACTACTTTAACGACTTCAGCTCTAAATACGGTTCCAGTACCGATGGCTACGCGACGCAGAAGCTCAGCGCCGGCTACGCGAATCAGAACTTCGACGCCACCGTATCGACCAAGCAGTTCCAGGTCTTTAACCGCGACTCAAGCAACGCCTATTCCGCCGAGCCGCAGCTGGACGTGAACTACTACCAGAACGATGTCGGCCCGTTTGATACCCATCTTTATGGCCAGGCGGTGCATTTTGTTAACTCGAACAGCAGAATGCCGGAAGCAACGCGCGTTCACTTCGAGCCAACCATCAATCTGCCGCTGTCTAACGGCTGGGGAAGCATCAATACTGAGGCAAAACTGCTGGCAACCCATTACCAGCAAAGCAACCTTGATGACTACAACGCGGCCAACGGTACCGATTACAAAGACTCCGTTAACCGCGTCATGCCGCAGTTTAAAGTCGATGGTAAAATGGTTTTCGAGCGCGATATGCAGGAGAACTATACCCAGACGCTTGAGCCGCGGATGCAGTATCTGTATATCCCCTATCGTGACCAGAGCAAGATCGGCAGCTACGACTCAACCCTGCTGCAGTCGGACTACAGCGGCCTGTTCCGCGACCGTACCTATAGCGGCCTCGACCGTATCGCTTCCGCCAACCAGGTCTCCACCGGCGTCACATCTCGCGTTTATGATGCCGCCGCCGTTGAACGTTTTAATATTTCCGTTGGTCAAATCTACTATTTCACCGAGGCACGTACCGGTGACGACAACATCAACTGGGAGAACAACGACACGCGAGGTTCACTGGTATGGGCTGGCGATACCTACTGGCGCATCGCCGATGACTGGGGTTTACGCGGGGGAATTCAGTACGATACGCGTCTGGATAACGTCGCAACCGGCAGCGGAACCGTGGAATACCGTCGCGACGAAAACCGTTTAGTACAACTTAACTATCGTTATGCGAGCCCGGAATACATTCAGGCGACCCTGCCGTCTTATTCCACCGCTAAGCAGTACAAAGATGGTATCTCGCAGGTGGGGATGACCGCCAGCTGGCCAATCGTCGATCGTTGGGCAGTCGTCGGCGCGTATTACTACGACACGAATACCAGAAAGTCAGCGAACCAGATGTTAGGGGTTCAGTATAGCTCCTGCTGCTACGCTATCCGCGTCGGCTATGAACGTAAGATCAACGGCTGGGATAACAGCAGCAGCGAAAGCAAATACGACAACACCTTCGGTTTTAACATTGAGCTGCGCGGCCTGAGCTCCAACTACGGTCTCGGCACCCAGCAGATGCTGCGTTCGAACATTTTACCGTACCAGAGCTCCCTGTGATGTGGCTGGTTTACACGTAATCCGCAATTGCGGTTAATTGAAATGGAAAAAGTATGAAGAACTGGAAAACGCTGCTTCTCGGTATCGCCATGATCGCGAATACCAGTTTCGCTGCCCCACAGGTTGTCGATAAAGTAGCGGCTGTCGTCAATAATGGCGTTGTTCTTGAAAGCGACGTCGATGGCTTGATGCAATCGGTAAAACTGAACGCCGGCCAGGCCGGGCAGCAGCTGCCGGATGACGCCACCCTGCGTCATCAGATCCTTGAGCGTCTGATCATGGACCAGATTGTCCTGCAGATGGGCCAGAAAATGGGCGTGAAGATCTCTGACGATCAGCTCGACCAGGCCATCGCCAACATCGCCAAACAAAACAACATGACCATGGATCAGATGCGCAGCCGTCTGGCCTATGACGGTATCAACTACAGCACCTACCGTAATCAGATTCGTAAAGAGATGCTGATTTCGGAAGTACGTAACAACGAAGTCCGTCGTCGTATCACCGTTCTGCCGCAGGAAGTTGAAACCCTGGCCAAACAGATTGGCGATCAGAACGACGCCAGCACCGAGCTGAATCTCAGCCACATTCTGATCCCGCTGCCGGAAAACCCAACGTCCGAGCAGGTGGCCGAGGCTCAGGATCAGGCCAATTCAGTGGTTCAGCAGGCGCGCAGCGGCGCGGACTTTGGCAAACTGGCTATCACCTACTCTGCCGACCAGCAGGCGCTGAAAGGCGGCCAGATGGGGTGGGGCCGGATTCAGGAACTGCCGGGCATCTTCGCCCAGGCGCTGAGCACCGCGAAAAAAGGCGATATCGTCGGCCCGATACGTTCCGGCGTGGGCTTCCATATCCTGAAAATTAACGATATGCGCGGCGGCAGCCAGAACATCTCCGTGACCGAAGTTCACGCTCGCCATATCCTGCTGAAACCGTCGCCGATCATGAACGACGATCAGGCTCGGGCGAAGCTGGAGCAGATCGCGGCGGATATTAAGAGTGGAAAAACCACCTTTGCCAAAGCGGCAAAAGAGTTCTCTGAAGATCCGGGCTCTGCCAACCAGGGCGGTGATTTAGGCTGGGCGACGCCGGATATCTTCGATCCGGCCTTCCGCGACGCCATTCTGCGCCTCAATAAAGGCCAGACCAGCGCTCCGGTTCACTCCTCCTTCGGCTGGCACCTGATTGAGCTGCTGGATACCCGCAACGTCGACAGAACCGACGCCGCGCAGAAAGATCGCGCTTACCGCATGCTGATGAACCGTAAGTTCTCTGAAGAAGCGGCGACTTGGATGCAGGAACAGCGCGCCAGCGCCTACGTGAAGGTTCTGAGCAACTAATTGCATTAGCCTCATACACAACATCGCTCAGGGTGTATCGAGGCGGCTGAGCAAATCGCCCCGGTCTCTGACGGGGGCGACGAAGCGCAGCCAGTAAGAGACCGCCTGAAGGATGACGTGTATGAATCGAGTTGTTATCACTCCCGGTGAACCCGCCGGGATTGGCCCCGACCTCGTTGTGCAGCTTGCGCAGCGCGACTGGCCGGTAGAGCTGGTGATCTGCGCCGATGGCGCTCTGCTGTCTGACCGGGCGAACCTGCTCGGTCTTCCTTTATCGCTTCTGCCTTACAACCCCACCGCTCCCGCTACGCCGCAGCGTGCAGGCACCCTGACCCTTCTCCCCGTCGCGCTCAACGCGCCGGTTGAACCGGGCGTGCTCAACGTCAGCAACGGCAGCTACGTGGTGGAAACGCTGGCCCGCGCCTGCGATGGCTGTCTGAACGGCGAATTCGCCGCGCTGATTACCGGGCCGGTGCACAAGGGCATTATTAACGATGCGGGGATCGCCTTTACCGGTCATACCGAGTTCTTTGAAGAGCGCTCGCAGGCCAGTAAAGTGGTGATGATGCTGGCGACCGAAGCGCTGCGCGTGGCGCTGGTGACCACTCACCTGCCGCTAAAAGCGATAAGCGATGCGATTACCCCTGAGCTGCTGCGGGAAATCATCACTATCCTGGATCACGATCTGCGCACCAAATTTGGTATCAGCAACCCGCACGTGCTGGTTTGCGGCCTGAACCCGCACGCGGGCGAAGGCGGCCATATGGGGACGGAAGAGATCGATACCATCATTCCGGTGCTCGAAGAGATGCGCGCGAAGGGGATGAATCTCAGCGGCCCGCTGCCGGCGGATACCCTGTTTCAGCCGAAATACCTCGACCATGCCGATGCGGTACTCGCGATGTATCACGATCAGGGCCTGCCCGTGCTAAAATACCAGGGCTTTGGCCGCGGCGTGAACATTACGCTCGGTTTACCATTTATTCGCACTTCCGTTGACCACGGTACCGCGCTTGAACTTGCGGGCCAGGGGAAAGCGGAAGTCGGCAGTTTTATCACGGCGCTTAATCTCGCCATTAAAATGATTGTTAATACTCAATGAATAATCGAGTCCATCAGGGCCACTTAGCCCGTAAACGCTTCGGGCAAAACTTTCTCAACGATCAGTTTGTGATCGACAGCATTGTCTCGGCCATCAATCCACAAAAAGGCCAGGCGATTGTTGAAATCGGCCCCGGCCTCGCCGCGCTGACCGAACCGGTCGGTGAACGCCTCGACCAGCTCACCGTTATCGAGCTGGACCGCGACCTGGCCGCTCGTCTGCAGACGCATCCGTTCCTCGGACCTAAGCTGACGATTTATCAGCAGGACGCGATGACCATGAACTTCGGCGAGCTGTCGCAGAGTATGGGCCAGCCGCTGCGCGTATTCGGCAACCTGCCGTACAACATCTCGACCCCGCTGATGTTCCATCTGTTCAGCTATACTGATGCCATTGCCGATATGCACTTTATGCTGCAAAAAGAGGTCGTCAATCGCCTGGTTGCCGGGCCGAACAGTAAGGCGTATGGTCGGTTAAGCGTAATGGCGCAGTACTACTGCCAGATCATTCCGGTGCTTGAAGTTCCGCCGAGCGCCTTTACGCCGCCGCCTAAAGTCGATTCCGCCGTGGTGCGTCTGGTGCCTTACCGCACGCTGCCGCATCCGGTGAAAGAAGTGCGCGTACTGAGCCGTATCACGACGGAAGCCTTTAACCAGCGTCGGAAAACGATCCGCAACAGTCTCGGCAACCTGTTCAGCGTTGAGGTTCTGACCGAACTGGGCATCGATCCGGCGAAGCGCGCAGAGAATATTTCCGTAGCGCAGTACTGTCAGCTAGCTAACTGGTTATCTGAGAACGCGCCCACCAAGGAGAGCTAACCATGATTAATTCGCCCCGAGTTTGTGTACAGGTGCAAAGCGTCTACATCGAATCGCAATCTTCTCCGCAAGAAGAGCGCTACGTCTTCGCTTATACCGTGACCATTCGCAATCTGGGGCGGACGCAGGTTCAGCTTCTTGGCCGCTACTGGCTTATCACCAACGGCCACGGTCGTGAGACCGAAGTCCAGGGTGAAGGCGTGGTCGGCGAGCAGCCGCATATTCCGGCCGGCGGCGAATATCAATATACCAGCGGCGCGGTCATTGAAACGCCGCTGGGCACCATGCAGGGACATTATGCGATGATCGATGTGAACGGCGCGCCGTTCACCATCGAAATCCCTGTTTTCCGTCTCGCAGTACCCACTCTCATCCATTAAAACATGTCTACATACCTTATTGGCGACGTTCACGGTTGCTACGATGAACTGATCGCATTATTAGAGCAGGTGGAGTTTAACCCTGAGACTGATACGCTGTGGCTCACGGGCGACCTGGTCGCGCGCGGCCCCGGTTCGCTCGAAGTACTGCGTTTCGTGAAACAGCTTGGCGATAGCGTACGCCTCGTTCTGGGCAATCATGACCTGCACCTGCTGGCGGTCTTTGCGGGCATTAGCCGCAATAAACCCAAGGATCGGCTGAAATCGCTGCTTGAGGCACCGGACGCCGACGATCTGCTCAACTGGCTGCGTCGTCAGCCGATGATGCAAATCGATGAAGAGAAAAAGCTGGTCATGGCCCATGCCGGGATCACCCCGCAGTGGGATCTGGAAACCGCCAAACAGTGCGCCCGCGATGTGGAAGCCGTACTTGCCAGCGACTCCTATCCGTTCTTCCTCGATGCGATGTACGGCGATATGCCGAACAACTGGAGCAACGAACTCAGCGGCCTGGCGCGCCTGCGCTTTATCTCCAACGCCTTTACCCGCATGCGCTACTGCTTCCCGAACGGGCAGCTGGATATGTACGCCAAGGAGGCGCCGGAAAACGCGCCCGCGCCGCTCAAGCCGTGGTTTGCTATTCCCGGGCCGGTGGCCAGCGAGTACAGCATTGCCTTCGGTCATTGGGCTTCGCTGGAAGGGAAAGGCACGCCGGAAGGGATTTACGCGCTGGATACCGGCTGCTGCTGGGGCGGCGATCTGACCTGCCTGCGCTGGGAAGATAAAACGTACTTCACGCAGCGATCGAACCGGCAGAGCAATCTTGATGAAGGCGAGGCGATCGCCTCCTGAAGAGAGTCACCCCGGTGAGCGAACGTCACCGGGGAAAACCTTAGCGGCGCTCCAGAATCTCGAAGCAGTAGCTATGGGAATTCTGCGCATCGGCATCGTGGAACTCGCTGAATACCGACTCCCACTCATCCGGATCGTAATCCGGGAAGTGGGTATCCCCTTCCACTTCCGCATCAATATGGGTCAGATAGAGCTTGTGCGCTTTCGGCAGGAACTGCTCGTACACGCGTCCGCCGCCGATCACCATCATCTCTTCCACGTCGCCGCAGGCGGCAATGGCTTCATCTACCGATTTGACCCACTGCACGCGATCGTCGGTGCCGGGCTGGCTGCTAATCACGATATTTTTACGCCCCGGTAACGGACGACCGATGGATTCCCAGGTAAGACGTCCCATCACTACCGGTTTGTTTAAGGTATTGCGCTTAAACCAGGCGAGATCGGCAGGCAGATTCCATGGCATGGCGTTTTCCATACCAATGACGCGATCTACCGCTAACGCCGCAATCAGACTGATCATTGAATAATTCCCGAATGCAAAAAATTGTCGCCACTATACGGAAAGCGTAATACTTCGTCGACTGGGCGAAGAGTAAAGAATCAGAAAATTTTAAGATTTGCTGGCGAGCCCACGTAAGCCCCGTGAGCCGCCAGGCAGGATTTAAATTGAAAACAAAATGTTACTTGTAAAGCTAACGTAACACCCTGAATTCTCCCTTATGCCGAGGGCTTATTTTGCGGCTCATCGGCGATGTCACCGGTATGCCGTCCCTCTTCCGTTCCTTGCCAGCCGTGACGCTGAACCAGCGATAAATGATTGCGGTCTTCGTTGATAATGCCGGTCAGCATATCGCTGGTGCGCTTGAATACCGCCACCCGGGAAGCCGCGTCGTTTTCCGCCATCGCCACCATCTCTTCCACCATTTGCAGATTGAAACGGCGGAACAGATCGGCCCGTTCGCGGGCCTCGTAGGCGCCCAGGCCCAGCGCCTCCAGCGTCATGCGTCCGGACTTCAGCGCCGCTTCGAAGGTTTCACGCTCCGGCGCTTCGACCCCGGCCTGGCGCAGCTTGATGTAATGATCGACATCGCGGGCGCGGGAGATGATCTGCAGATGCGGGAAATGCTCTTTTGCCAGCTCCGCCAGCTGTAGGTTCGTCTGCGGATCGTCGATGGCGTTAATCAGCACTTCCGCCTTTTCCGCCCCCGCCGACTCCAGCAGGTCCACCCGCGTCGCATCGCCGTAGAACACCTTCATATCAAATTTACGCAGGGTGTCGACGTGGTCAGGATCGTGATCGAGAATCACCATCTTCACCCCGCTGGAGAGCAGTACGCGGCCGGCGATCTGCCCGTAACGGCCAAAGCCGGCGATAATCACCCGCGGCTGCTCTTCGTCAATTTCATCGGCTTCGCGCTCCTGGCCGCTGGCGGATTTCTCCAGGCGGGTCAGCAGCACCAGCAGGATTGGCGTGGCCGCCATTGATAGCGCCACCGCGAGGGTCAGCGCCTTCGCCCATTCGCCGTCCAGGACATCGGCCATCTGCGCCGCGCCGAAGACCACAAAGGCGAATTCGCTCCCCTGCCCCAGCAGCACCGCAAACCAGCGGCGCTGGGCGCGCGGAACGCCTAACGGCCGGGCGATCAGCCACAGCATCAGGGATTTAATCACCAGGAATCCCACCAGCAGAATCAGGATCCGCAGCGGATGCGTCACCAGGGTACCGAAATCGATAGACATCCCGACGCCGATAAAAAACAGCCCCAGCAGCAGGCCCTTAAACGGCTCAATGTCGCTCTCCAGGGCGTGGCGGTACTCCGAGCTCGCCAGCAGCACGCCGGCGAGGAAGGCCCCCATCGCCATCGACAGCCCGACCTCTTCCAGCAGCAGCCCGAAGCCAAACACCAGGAACAGCGCCACGGCGCTGAAGACTTCACGCAGGCCGGAGCGCGCGACAAAACGCAGCATCGGCCGGGTCAGATAGCGTCCGAGCGCCACCACCAGCGCCAGCGCGCCCGCCACTTTCAGGGCCGAGAGCGCAAACGCGCCCAGCGTCGTCGAGCCGCCGCTCGCCGCCAGCAGCGGGATCATCGCCACCAGAGGAATGGCCGCGATATCCTGGAACAGCAGCACCGCAAAGGCGCTGCGGCCCAGTTGGGTAACCGTCAGGTTACGTTCGTTCATCGCCTGCATAGCGATCGCCGTTGAGGAGAGCGCCAGGGTCATGCCAATCAGCTCGGCAACCTGCCAGCGCAGACCCAGCGACATGCAGAACAGGCCAATCAGCACGCCGCAGACGACCATCTGCAGCGCCCCGCCGCCGAACACCGAGGCGCGCAGTTTCCACAGCCGCTGGGGATCGAGCTCAAGACCGATAACGAAAAGCATCAGCACCACGCCGATTTCCGCGAAGTGCAAAATCGACTCGGCGTCGGTGACCAGCCGCAGCCCCCACGGGCCAATAATACAGCCGGCAATTAGGTAGCCGAGCACCGACCCCAGCCCAAGGCGTACGGCAATCGGCACGATCAGCGCGGCGGATCCTAAATAGATCAGCGCCTGTATCAGCGTATGGCTATCCATTATTGTGCGCCTCCTGCCATTCGATTAAACGTTGACGGTAGTGGCGCGCCTGCGCCTGAAGGGTTTCGTCATCGCAGATAAAAGTGCAATGCATCGCGAACGGCGGCAGCCATTTCATGCCGCAATACAGCGCGGTCGCCTGCAGCGGCTGCGCCAGGACGTCGAAACCGGGGAAGGAACCAATATCAAAGTGGCTTTCGCCGCCGCCGGTGGTCACCGCCCACATCAGCGATTTACCGCGCAGCGCGATACCGTTGTGCCCGTATGCCCAGCCGTGCGCCAGCACTTTGTCCATCCACAGCTTGAGCAGCGGCGGCACGCTGTACCACTGCATCGGATGCTGCCAGATGACCAGATCGGCACGGGCCAGCGCCGCCTGCTCGGCAGCGATATCGATATTGAAATCGGGGTAAAGTTGATAGAGAGAGCGTATCTCGACGCCGTCAAGCGTCCCTGCCTGCTCAAGCATCCGCTTATTCGCATGCGAGTGCTGCGGATAAGGGTGCGCATAAATTATGAGGATCATTGATTAGCCTGCGTTAGCTCTTGTTGTAATCAGCAAGAGTGTAGACAGTTAATCGAACCGCTTACAGTGATAAGTGTGATTTATCTCTCGTTCAGGGCGAGGATCGGTCAGGCAGGCGTGACCCCGCGGTACGGGGCCGTGGATAACGCTTAGTTATCCAGTTCGTCCATGGACTTAACCTGATCGCGATTGATCTGCTCGGTGCGGCCGGTTTCCGCGTTTTTGTAGGACACCAGGCCGGTGTCGTCATCCACCTGCGGTTTGCCATCGGTGACAATGGTTTTTCCGTCGGTCGTTTTTAGCGACTGATTAGATGAACAGCCGGCCACGGTGAACAGTGCGGCAGCGGCGAAGATAGCAGCGGTGAGGGGCTTGTTGTGCATGGTGTTTCTCTCCCGTTATTAAGAGCCTATCCCATTAGGACTATTTCACTTGCCATTTTGGACCTGGGCAGTGCTCGAAATCCTCACGTACTACGTGTACGCTCCGGTTTCTCCGCGCTGTCCGTATCCAAACTGGCTGCGCCAATAACGCCTACTGGGATAGGCTCTAAGTCATATTCATTATCACCCTAACCACTTTAGGCTAGCTGACTGTCCGGCGAGAGAAAACCAGAACTCTCCGAAGTGGCCTGTTAACGCCGATCCCCCTGTTTTTGTTCGACGTTCAGCGCCGAGGGGAGCGTCACTTTATTCCGCCCAGGCTTATCGTCACGCAAAAAAAAGCGCCTCCGGCGTGGCCACCGGAGGCGCTTTTACTGGCAGATAATATTACTTTTTAATCTGCGCGTGCATTTCCTGCACCGAGGTCACTTTTTCCATCGCGTTGGCATTCAGCGCCATTGCGGTCGCGAAACCACCGTTCAGCGTGGTGTCGTAGTGCACTTTGTACTGCAGGGCGCTGCGGCGAATCAGCTTGGAGTCTTCAATCGCCTGGCGGCCCGCGGTGGTGTTGATGATGTAGGTGTATTCGCCATTCTTGATGCGGTCCTGAATGTGCGGACGGCCTTCATGCACCTTGTTCACCAGACGCGGGTTGATGCCGGCTTCGCCCAGCACAATCGCGGTACCGTGGGTCGCATCCAGCTCGAAACCAAACTTCAGCAGTTTTGCCGCCAGATCCACCACGCGCTCTTTGTCGCCTTCGCGAACGGAGAGCAGCGCGCGTCCCTGTTTCTTCATCGTCGAGTTGCTGCCCAGCTGCGCCTTGGCGAACGCTTCCGCGAAGGTGCGGCCTACGCCCATGACTTCACCGGTAGAGCGCATTTCTGGCCCTAACAGCGGGTCGACGCCCGGGAATTTGTTAAACGGCAGCACCACCTCTTTCACCGAATAGTACGGTGGGATGATCTCTTTCGTGACGCCCTGCTGAGCCAGCGTTTTGCCCGCCATCACGCGCGCCGCGACTTTCGCCAGCGGTACGCCGGTGGCTTTCGAGACGAACGGGACGGTACGCGCCGCGCGCGGGTTGACTTCAATCAGGTAGACTTCGTTGTTTTTGACCGCAAACTGCACGTTCATCAGGCCGCGCACCTGCAGCTCAAAGGCCAGCTTCTGCACCTGCTCGCGCATCACGTCCTGAATTTCCTGGCTCAGAGTGTAAGCCGGCAGCGAACACGCGGAGTCGCCGGAGTGCACGCCCGCCTGCTCGATATGCTCCATGATGCCGCCAATCAGCACCATTTCGCCGTCGCAGATCGCATCGACGTCGACTTCAACCGCATCGTCAAGGAAGCGGTCCAGCAGCACCGGCGCATCGTTAGAGACGCTGACGGCGGTCTGGAAGTAGCGACGCAGGTCGATTTCGTCGTAGACGATTTCCATCGCGCGGCCGCCGAGAACGTAGGACGGACGCACCACCAGCGGGTAGCCAATCTCTTTCGCCTTTTCGACCGCCATTTCGATCGCGGTCACGGTGGCGTTCGCCGGCTGCTTCAGCTTCAGGCGGTCAACCGCGTGCTGGAAGCGCTCGCGGTCTTCCGCACGGTCGATGGCATCCGGGCTGGTGCCGATAACCGGCACGCCTGCCGCTTCCAGCGCGCGCGCCAGCTTCAGCGGCGTCTGGCCGCCGTACTGCACGATAACGCCTTTCGGCTTCTCAATGCGCACGATTTCCAGCACGTCTTCCAGCGTCACCGGCTCAAAGTAGAGGCGGTCGGAGGTGTCGTAGTCGGTAGAGACGGTTTCCGGGTTACAGT
The DNA here is from genome assembly GCF_009025755.1 of Klebsiella sp. RCJ4. Taxonomy (NCBI): domain Bacteria; kingdom Pseudomonadati; phylum Pseudomonadota; class Gammaproteobacteria; order Enterobacterales; family Enterobacteriaceae; genus Klebsiella; species Klebsiella sp. RCJ4. Next base: position 14,429 of record NZ_WCIN01000027.1, on the reverse strand, counting down.
TGACCATAATGGTCTCGTAGCCGTCTTCGCGCAGCGCCAGGGAGGCATGGACGCAGCAGTAGTCGAACTCGATGCCCTGGCCGATACGGTTCGGGCCGCCGCCGAGCACCATGATTTTGTCGCGGTCAACGGACGGGTTGGCTTCGCACTCGTCTTCATATGTGGAGTACATATAGGCGGTGTCGGTAGCGAATTCCGCCGCGCAGGTATCCACGCGCTTGTAGACCGGGTGCAGGTCATACTGGTCGCGCAGCTTGCGGATTTCCGCTTCGCGCACGCCAGCCAGCTTCGCCAGACGCGCATCGGCAAAGCCTTTACGCTTGAGCTGACGCAGGAAGTCGGCGTCGAGGCCGGTAATACCGACTTCAGCCACTTTCTCTTCCAGACGCACCAGCTCTTCAATCTGCACCAGGAACCAGCGGTCGATATTGGTCAGGTTGAATACGCCATCAACGGAGAGGCCCGCGCGGAAAGCGTCAGCGATGTACCAGATACGCTCAGCGCCCGCGTCTTTCAGCTCGCGGCGAATCTTGGTCAGCGCTTCCGGGTCATCGAGGCTCACTTTCGGGTCGAAACCGGTAGCGCCCACTTCCAGGCCGCGCAGCGCTTTCTGCAGGGACTCCTGCTGGGTACGGCCAATCGCCATCACTTCGCCCACCGACTTCATCTGGGTGGTCAGACGGTCGTTCGCGCCGACGAATTTTTCAAAGTTGAAGCGTGGGATTTTGGTCACGACGTAGTCGATGGACGGCTCAAACGACGCCGGGGTGCGGCCGCCGGTGATATCGTTCATCAGCTCATCAAGGGTGTAACCAACCGCCAGCTTCGCCGCCACTTTAGCGATCGGGAAGCCGGTGGCTTTCGAGGCCAGCGCCGAGGAGCGGGAGACGCGCGGGTTCATTTCGATAACGATCAGGCGACCATCTTTCGGGTTCACCGAGAACTGAACGTTGGAGCCGCCGGTTTCTACACCTATTTCACGCAGTACCGCCATCGAAGCGTTACGCATGATTTGGTACTCTTTGTCGGTCAGGGTCTGCGCCGGCGCCACGGTGATGGAGTCGCCGGTGTGGATGCCCATCGCGTCGAAGTTTTCGATGGAGCAGACGATGATGCAGTTGTCGTTTTTATCACGCACTACTTCCATCTCGTACTCTTTCCAGCCGATCAGCGATTCATCAATCAGCAGCTCGTTGGTCGGGGAGAGATCCAGACCGCGTTCGCAGATCTCTTCGAACTCTTCGCGGTTGTAGGCGATACCGCCGCCGGTGCCGCCCATCGTAAAGGACGGACGGATGATGCACGGGAAGCCAACTTCAGCGGCAACCGCCAGCGCTTCTTCCATGGTATGCGCGATACCGGAACGCGCGGTATCGAGACCGATTTTCTTCATCGCCACGTCGAAACGGCGGCGGTCTTCGGCTTTATCAATCGCGTCGGCGGTCGCGCCAATCATGGTCACGCCGAACTCGGCCAGCACGCCCTGACGCTCCAGCTCCAGCGCGCAGTTCAGCGCCGTCTGGCCGCCCATGGTCGGCAGAACCGCATCCGGACGCTCTTTCTCGATGATCTTGCGCACCACTTCCCAGTGAATCGGCTCGATGTAGGTGGCATCAGCCATTTCCGGGTCGGTCATGATAGTGGCCGGGTTAGAGTTCACCAGAATAACGCGGTAGCCCTCTTCGCGCAGCGCTTTACACGCCTGGGCGCCGGAGTAGTCAAACTCACACGCCTGACCGATAACAATCGGGCCCGCGCCCAGAATCAGGATGCTTTTTATATCTGTACGTTTTGGCATGGCTCTCTTAACTCCTGATTATTTCGCGGACTGACGGTACTGCTCAATTAATTCGATAAAATGGTCGAACAGCGGTGCGGCATCGTGCGGGCCAGGGCTCGCCTCCGGATGTCCCTGGAAGCTGAACGCCGGTTTATCGGTACGGTGAATCCCCTGCAGGGTGCCGTCGAACAGCGACTTGTGGGTCACGCGCAGGTGGGCGGGCATAGACGCCTCATCCACCGCAAAGCCGTGGTTCTGCGCGGTGATCATCACCACGTTGTTATCAATATCTTTTACCGGATGGTTGCCGCCGTGGTGGCCGAACTTCATCTTCACGGTCTTCGCGCCGCTCGCCAGAGCCAGCAGCTGGTGGCCGAGGCAGATGCCGAATACCGGAATATCGGTCTCCAGGAACTTCTCAATCGCTGCGATAGCGTAGTCGCAGGGCGCCGGATCGCCGGGACCGTTGGACAGGAAGATACCGTCCGGATTCATTTTCAGCACCTCTTCAGCGGAGGTCTTTGCCGGCACCACCGTCAGACGGCAGCCGCGATCGACCAGCATGCGCAGGATGTTGCGCTTGGCGCCGAAATCGTAGGCCACCACGTGGAACGGCAGCTCGCTTTCCGCTTTGGCTTCCGGCAGGTCGCCCGCCAGCGTCCAGCTCCCCTGCGTCCAGCTGTAGGTTTCTGCGGTGGTCACTTCCTTCGCCAGATCCATGCCGTTGAGGCCCGGGAACGCTTTCGCTTTTTCCAGCGCCAGCTGCGCATCCGGGCTATCGCCGGCGATGATGCAGCCGTTCTGCGCGCCTTTTTCGCGCAGCAGGCGGGTCAGCTTACGGGTATCGATATCGGCAATCGCCACGATATTGTGGCGCTTCAGATAAGAAGAGAGGTCTTCGGTATTGCGGAAGTTGCTGGCAATCAGCGGCAGATCGCGAATGACCAGACCCTGCGCATGTACCTGAGAAGATTCTTCATCGGCGGCATTGGTGCCGACGTTGCCGATATGGGGATAAGTTAGAGTGACGATTTGGCGGGAATAGGAAGGATCAGTGAGGATTTCTTGATAACCGGTCATTGAAGTATTGAAAACGACTTCCCCAACCGCCGTGCCGGTAGCCCCAATGGCCCGACCGTGAAACTGGGTTCCGTCTTCCAGAACCAATAGCGCTGACTTAATCAAAACACCCTCCAGAGAATATCCACTCACTTTATTTGCATATTAATTCATAATGTAGATCTGAATCAATGCAAATCTGTTGCCCGCAGAATTTTGGCAAACGGCGGCATTCTGGAGAGATGGCGGATAAAAGTCAACTTAAAGCGGATATTTTTAATCTTGTTTCAGGCCACTATTCAGCAATACCTGCCTTAACGGGCAAAAAGATCACCTAACTCGCCCGGGAAAACGCTTGCGGAGGAGGATGTTTGTAAAATCGCCGGGCAGGGATTGAAAAAGTAGACCAGATGGTCAAAATTTACAATAAAACAACAAAAATAAGGCGGATAAGATAGTATTTTTCAGGCCTGGCGATAAAAAATCGATTAAACGCCAAAAATAAAAAAGGGCAATAAGACATTGCCCCTTGCAATCAATTACTTATTGAAAGCAATAACCACATCACGATGGGTAATAATCGTTATAAAGAGTTCAACTCAAGCACATCACGCATATCAAAAAGACCGTTTTTCTTGCCTTTTAGCCATAAAGCGGAACGAACGGCACCATTTGCAAAAGTCATTCGGCTGGAAGCCTTATGGCTGATCTCAATACGTTCGCCGATATCCGCAAACATCGCCGTATGTTCGCCGACGATATCCCCGGCGCGCACGGTCGCAAAGCCGATGGTGCCGGGAACGCGTTCGCCGGTATAGCCTTCGCGACTGTAGACCGCACACGCTTTCAGATCTTTATCCAGGGCTCCGGCAATCGCCTCGCCCATCGCCAGCGCCGTACCCGATGGCGCGTCGACTTTGTGACGATGATGCGCTTCGATAATCTCAATATCGGTATAGTCGCCCATCACCTTCGCCGCCTTTTCCAGCAGCTTAAGCATCACGTTGACGCCGACGCTGAAGTTGGCGGCAAACACGATGGCGATCTCCTGCGAAGCGTCGCGAATCGCCTGCTTCCCGGCGTCGTCAAAGCCGGTGGTGCCGATAACCATGCCTTTGCCGTGTTGACGGCAAAACGCAAGATGGGCCAGCGTGCCTTCCGGGCGGGTAAAATCGATGAAAACGTCAAAATCGTCTTTTACCGCCTCAAGGCTGCTTTGCACCACCACCCCTGACCTGCCCGCGCCCGCCAGCTCGCCCGCATCGCTGCCGAGCAGCGAGGAACCTTCGCGCTCCAGCGCCGCGCCAAGCGCCGCGCCGTCCATCTGCTGTACCGCCTGAATTAACTGGCGTCCCATCCGGCCGCCCGCGCCCGCGATGGCCACGCGGATTTGTGCATCATGCATAGCTATTCTCTTTTGTTAACACTACGTAAATTGTTTTCAGAGTAACCAGCCCAACGATGAGCCGCTACTCAAAAACACCGATAATTAGAAATTTATGACAAACTGCCGCCGATATCAGTAAAAACTATAAGATTGTGCCGGGAATTTGCCGTGGAGTAGTGAGAAGCGAGGAGCGCGCGCAGTCCGCAACCCCGGATTGGCCCTGTATGGCCAATCCGGGGAATACGGCGACAGAAAAGCAGCGATTAGTGCAGGAACAGCTCGCCGGCCGGGAAACCGGACAGGAACCAGGTGACCGCCAGCAGGTCGGCGCTGCCGCCCGGGCTAAGGTGGCGAATAATCAGCTCATCATCCAGCCGGCGCAGCGCGTCCATCCCGCCGTCGGACAGCACCCCGCCTTCCCACAGCAGCTTTTGCGCCTGCTGCTGCACAAAATTGAGCCCTTCCAGCCCGCCGCGCGACACCAGATTGGTATCGTCATTCCAGGCCATCAGGTGCAGCAGAGTCTGCAGTAACGCCAGATTGGTATCGCCGGTGTCCGCCATAACGCGATTGAAGACCGGCATCGCCTGAGTGCGCACGGTGCGAAAGCCGCTTTCCGCTTCGCCTCTGGCGCCGGAGAGCCCGTAGCGCAGGAAATGCCCTTCGCCTTTACTGACCTTCATTCCTTCTGGAGAGGAGAGCTCGCGCCCGACCAGGCCGCGGCAGAAGCGGGCCACCCGATCGCAAACCCGGTGCTGTTCAACCGGCTCCCCTCTGGCCACCAGCCTTCCCGCCGCCGCGCTGAGCAGGCCAAAAGCGAAGATCGCGCCGCGATGGGTATTCACCCCGCCGGTTGCCTCCAGCATATCCGTCTCGCACGCCATGCCCACCGGACGCAGCATCGTCAATACCTGCTCCGGAGTGATATTGGCCGTGTCGTGGCCCATAATGAAAAACTTCTCCATCCATGGCGCGACAGCCGCCGTGCTGGCCTCAAAGGAGGCCAGATCCATATCCCGATGCGCGCCGGCGTTACGAATATCCACCAGGCCCGGTTTCGGCGTCAGGCGGACTTCGGTCAGCAGCGCTCGTTCCACGCGAGAAACCATCTCCTCCGCCGTCACCGTTTGACGGCTCAACGGGCGACGCTGGCTTATCATCACTTCGCTCATGCCTTTCTCCTCAGCGCGTTTAACCGGCGCTTTTGACCTGATGAATGACATCAATCACTGAACCGTCGCGATAGCGCACCACGGCCACCACCCGATCGGTGAATTCGATCGGGTCAGGCGTGCCGGTCAACAGTTCGGCGCGCTGCTGCAGCTCTTCAATGGTCATCAGCGGGATACCCGCGTTACGCAGGTTATCAATCAGGTCCTGACGCGCCGGGTTGACGGCGATACCGTGATCGGTGACCAGCACATCCACGCTGGCGCCCGGCGTCACGCGAGTCAGCACCTTCTCCACCACGCACGGAATACGCCCACGCACCAGCGGCGCGGTGATAATGGTTAAATCCGCGCCTGCCGCCGTATCGCTGTGGCCGCCGGATGCCCCGCGCAGCACGCCGTTGGAGCCGGTCATCACGTTAACGTTGAATCCGGTATCGATCTCCAGCGCGCTCAGCATCACCACGTTCAGGCGTTCGCAGGAGACGCCTTTCGAACCGGGATTGGCGTACTGATTAGCGGAAATTTCAATATGGTTAGGGTTATTGGCCAGCGAACGCGCGGCATCGCCGTCAAAAGACTGGGTATCCAGCAGCGCTTTGATCAGACCCTTTTCGTGCAGATCGACCATCGTGCCGGTGATCCCGCCCAGACCAAAGCTGGCGGTAATATTGTTACGACGCATCTTATCTTCGAGGAAGCGGGTCACCGCCAGCGATGCGCCGCCGGTCCCCGTCTGCAATGAGAAACCGTCTTTGAAATAGCCAGAGTGTTCGATCACCTTCGCCGCCTGGCGGGCGATCAGCAGTTCGCGCGGGTTGCTGGTCAAACGGATCGCCCCGGCGGTGATTTTCGCCGGATCGCCGACCTCGTCGACCTGCACGATCAGATCGACCCGATCCTGGGCGATGCTGGCCGGATAGTTTGGATAATCCACCCACTCTTCGGTGAGCAGCACCACGCATCCGGCGGCCTCGGCATCCACTCTGGCGTAGCCCAGCGATCCGCAGCGGGATTTACCGCTAAAGCCGTTGGCGTTGCCATACTCATCGCAGCACGGCACGCCGAGGAACGCCACATCAATGCGTAGCTCACCGGTTTGTACTAAATGCGCCCGGCCGCCGTGAGAGTGGATTTGTACCGGGTTTTCCATCAGCCCGGCGGAGATCGCTTCCCCCAGCTTCCCGCGCAGACCGGAGGTGTAAATCTGGCGGATCACGCCATTCTTAATATGTTCAATCAGCGGCCAGTGGGCGTCGATCAGCGAGCTTGAGGCCAGCGTCAGATCGCGAAAACCCATTTCAGCCAGCTTCGCCACCACCATATTGACCACCTTGTCGCCGCCGCGAAACGCGTGATGGAAGGAGATGGTCATACCGTTTTGCAGCCCGGAACGGCGAATCGCCTCCTCCAGCGAGGCGCAGATTTTACGCTGCCGCTTTTCGCTTTCGCTGGCCAGCCACGGGCTCTGCGCCGTCACGCCCGCATAGGGCGCTAATCCTTCCGGCATCACGTACTGCTGATTAAGCATTGCTACGGTCTCTTTCATTATTTACTCCTTAATCACGAATGCCGGAAGCCGACAGCGCCACGACTTTGCGCGCATGATCGATAATCGGTCCATCTATCATCTTGCCGTTCAGCGATACCACGCCCAGACCGCGCGCTTCCGCCTCTTCCGCCGCCGCGATCACCTCCCGCGCATGTTCAACGTCTTTCAGCGTGGGGGCATAAACCTGGTGCAGCAGCTCAATCTGGCGCGGGTTGACCAGCGATTTACCGTTAAAGCCAAGATTCTTCGCCAGATTCGCTTCCGCGAGGAAACCCTCTTCATTGTTAATATCCGACCACACCACGTCGTACGCCGCGATCCCGGCGACGCGCGCCGCGTGCAGCACCGCGCAGCGGGCGTAAAACAGTTCGGTGCCATCGCCGCGGCTGGTGCCCATATCCATAACGTAATCGAAGGCCGCCAGCGCGATGGCCGACAGGCGCGGGCTGGCGCGAGCGATCTCAACCGCGTTCACTACGCCCAGCGCCGACTCTATCGCCGCCATTAATTTCGTGCTGCCCACTTCCCGGCCGCATTCGCGCTCAATCCGCTCGACGTGCGCTTCCAGCTCATGGATATCTTCTTTGCTATCGGTTTTGGGCAGGCGCACCATATCGACGCCCGCGCGCACCACCGCCTCAAGGTCGGCGAGACCAAACGGCGTGCTGAGCGGGTTAATGCGCACCACGGTTTCCACGTCCCGGTAGAGCGGATGCTGTAGCGCATGATGCACCAGCAGGCGGGCGGTATCTTTTTCACGGAGCGAGACAGCATCTTCGAGGTCGAACATCACCGCGTCAGCGCCGTAAACAAATGAGGTGCTTAACATCGCGGCGTTGGCGCCGGGGATAAACAGCATACTGCGACGAGGTTTCATAGCTGACTCCAGTGCGGTTGAGATTGTTGCGCCGCGCGCAGCGCCGCGGCCTGAACCCGAGCCTTCAGTACGCATTCGAGCGCGCCTTTATCATCGACGACGACGTTCGCCCGGGTAACGCCAAGCTGCGTCAGCGTCTCTCTGACCACCCGCTCAATCGCCGCGCCAAACTGCTGCTTCACAATGCTGTCGATTTCAAGCTGAATACCTGGCTCATTCGCAGGCCCGATCCTGACCATCACATCGCTGGATTCCAGCGTGCCGGCCAGGGCGTCAATCATCATTTCCATAGAGGCTGATCCTTAGTTATGGAGGTAAATCAGGCGGTTTGGTGTTCGCTTTCCGCCAGATGCATCAGAAAAGAGAGGGTTCCCGGCGGCACCAGCGGCGCAATCGACGACCACTGGCGCTGCTGATACAGCCTGCGCACCCGGGAAGCGGAAATGGGCGCGCCCTCTTTCTCAACCCGCGCCAGCTCAACCACCTGAATCGCCGGCGCGTCGCCGGGCGCTTCCAGCAGCTGACGCATGCGCTGGTTGTAGCGACGGGTTAATTCACACAGCGGTTCGCTGCCGACAAAGCGGTGGGTCACGCCCAGCGCCGGAGCTAAACGTTCGCGAAAGAGCTGCAGATCGATCTGGCTGTGGCAATCGTCAACCACGCCTTTGTCTTTAAGGAAGTAGCCGGGAAAAGTGGCGCGCGAGATCAGATAGGCCGATCCCGGATGCAGGGTCACGTTGGCGATCCCGGCGATCCCCTGTTCAATCAGCGCCACGCGATCGCGGTAGCGGAAAAACGAAGCATCCTCCTTCACCACGAACAGATGCAGCCAGTCGCAGCGTTGAGCCGCCTGCTCCACCAGCCAACGATGCCCCAGGGTAAAGGGATTGGCGTTCATCACGATGGCGCCGATTTTTTCGCCGGGCTGACGATACATCGTAAGCTGGCGGCAATAGCGGGCCAGACGTTCGCGGCTATTTTCCATTAACACGGCCTGCTCCCCCGCGCGGGCGATAGGCCAGAACCCGGCGCAGGAGAAGAGCGCCGCGTTATAGGGTTTAGTGAACAGAAACAGTTCGCTGCGGCCCAGCTCATACGCCAGGGTCATCAGTTCAGTCAGCAGCTTCAGGCTGAGCCCTTCCCCCTGCAGCGACGGGTCGACGGCAATACACTTCAGGACGCATCCGGCAATGGCGCCGCAGCCGACAATGCGCCGCTGGTACTCGACGATAATCGCCCATTCGCAGTCCGCCTCCAGCGAGAGCTGGTGCTGATGAAGAAAGAGGTCAACGGCCTCTCGCCGCCGTGGGTCGAGCTGTACCGCGACGCGTTTTACTATCAGATTCATTTTTTTCGCGCTTCATTGACCAAAACGAGCTGTATTTCGCCATCGTTCCCGCAGCGGTTCTTTTATTTCAATCACATTTTTCCGCGTACCTTAATTGGCTTTATGGTTTTTATGTTGTTAATTAATTCAGCAGAATAAAAACAATTAAATTAATTAAAAACACGACTAATCAGTGAAGATAATCACATATCGCCGGGGAACATATTTATTATTATGCCGCCGTCCTATTATTGTTTTTTCTAACGGCATTAATACACAAAATCATTCAAGTTGCATCGAGGCGGTAACTGAATGAATCTCCAGGAGCTTACGCATAGTAAGTGACTGGGGTGAGTGAAGGCTGCCAACAAAGAGGCAGCTTGAAGGATGATGTGTATATTCCTTTTTTTAACAGGGTGACGTCATATGACTAATATGAGCCAGGCTCCATCTGCGGAGAAAAAAGGGGTTAGCGATATTCTGGGGTTTAAAATCTTCGGCATGCCGCTACCGCTTTACGCCTTTGCGTTAATCACTTTACTACTTTCACACTTTTATAATGCCCTGCCGACCGACATTGTTGGTGGCTTCGCGATCATGTTTATTATTGGCGCCGTTTTTGGCGAAATTGGCAAACGCCTGCCAATCTTCAATAAATATATTGGCGGCGCGCCGGTGATGATCTTCCTCGTGGCCGCCTATTTCGTTTACGCCGGCATTTTCACCCAGAAAGAAATTGATGCGATCACTAATGTGATGGATAAAAGTAACTTCCTGAACTTATTCATCGCAGTATTGATTACCGGCGCAATCCTCTCGGTTAACCGTAAGCTGCTGCTGAAATCTCTGCTGGGTTATATTCCGACCATTTTAATGGGGATCCTCGGCGCATCCATCTTCGGGATTATCATTGGCCTGTGCTTCGGTATCTCCATCGACCGCATCATGATGCTGTACGTCCTGCCGATTATGGGCGGCGGCAACGGCGCGGGCGCGGTGCCGCTGTCTGAAATTTATCACTCCGTCACCGGCCGTTCGCGTGAAGAGTACTACTCCACCGCGATTGCTATCCTGACCATCGCCAACATCTTTGCCATCGTCTTTGCTGCACTCCTCGATATTATCGGTAAAAAACACACCTGGCTGAGCGGTGAAGGCGAACTGGTGCGTAAAGCCTCCTTTAAAGTCGACGACGATGAAAAAGCGGGCCAGATTACCCATCGCGAAACCGCCGTCGGCCTGGTGCTCGCCACCACCTGTTTCCTGCTGGCCTACGTTATTGCCAAGAAAATTTTGCCAAGCATTGGCGGCGTCTCTATCCACTATTTCGCCTGGATGGTGCTGATCGTCGCGGCGCTGAACGCTTCCGGCCTCTGCTCGCCGGAGATCAAAGCCGGGGCCAAACGCCTGTCTGACTTCTTCTCTAAGCAGCTGCTGTGGGTACTGATGGTCGGCGTCGGCGTGTGCTACACCGACCTGCAGGAAATTATCGACGCGATTACCTTCGCGAACGTCATCATCGCGGCGGTGATCGTGGTGGGTGCGGTCGTCGGCGCAGCCGTCGGCGGCTGGATGATTGGCTTCTTCCCGATTGAGTCCGCGATCACCGCCGGTCTGTGCATGGCCAACCGCGGCGGCTCGGGCGACCTGGAAGTGCTCTCGGCCTGTAACCGTATGAATCTTATCTCTTATGCGCAAATCTCCTCCCGTCTGGGCGGCGGTATTGTGCTGGTCATTGCCAGCATCGTGTTCGGCATGATGATGTAACCAACACGCACGATGGCGATGTTTGAGCGTCAACCACAGCGGTGCTCTTTAGGGTCCAGAGCCGGGGGCGGCTTCGGGAAATCCACCCTACTCCTTAGCCGGAAGTATCGTTTGGTTAGCCTTCAAACACGCCGTCGTGCCCTTACTTTAGGGTCTTTCAATGACTGAAGCTGTACTGCTGGGTGAAGGCTTCACCCTGATGTTCCTCGGCATGGGGTTCGTGCTGGCTTTTCTGTTTCTGCTGATTTTCGCCATCCGCGGCATGTCCGCCGCCGTCAACCGCTTCTTCCCGGAACCGGCTCCCGCGCCGAAGGCCGCACCCGCCGCCGTAGCGCCCGCTGACGACTTCGCCCGCCTGGCGCCGGTGATTGCCGCCGCTATCCACCACCATCGCCGCTTAACCCTTAATTCACGGAGGAATCCATGACCGTTGCCATTACCGATGTCGTCCTGCGCGACGCCCACCAGTCCCTTTTCGCCACCCGCCTGCGCCTCGACGATATGCTCCCCGTTGCGGCCGCCCTCGATGACGCGGGCTACTGGTCCCTTGAATGCTGGGGCGGCGCCACCTTTGACGCCTGCATCCGCTTCCTCGGCGAGGACCCCTGGGTCCGCCTGCGCGAGCTCAAAAAGGCCATGCCGAAGACCCCGCTGCAGATGCTGCTCCGCGGCCAGAACCTGCTCGGCTACCGCCACTACGCCGATGACGTGGTGCAGCGCTTCGTTGAGCGCGCCGTCAAAAACGGCATGGACGTGTTCCGCGTCTTCGACGCCATGAACGACCCGCGCAATATGCAGGCCGCCCTGCAGGCGGTGCGCAGCCACGGCGCCCACGCCCAGGGCACGCTCTCCTACACCACCAGTCCGGCCCACACCCTGCAGACCTGGCTCGACCTGACCGAACAGCTGCTGGAGACCGGCGTCGATTCCATCGCGATTAAGGATATGTCCGGCATTCTCACCCCGATGGCGGCCTTCGAGCTGGTGAGCGAAATCAAAAAACGCTATGACGTCAGGCTGCACCTGCATGCTCATGCCACCACCGGGATGGCGGAGATGGCCCTGCTGAAGGCCATCGAGGCCGGCGTCGACGGCGTCGATACCGCCATCTCTTCCATGAGCGCCACCTACGGCCACCCGGCCACCGAGGCGCTGGTGGCGACGCTGGCAGGCACAAAACACGACACCGGGCTGGATATCCTGAAGCTTGAGAGCATTGCGGCGTACTTCCGCGAGGTGCGCAGGAAATACCACGCCTTTGAAGGCCAGCTGAAGGGCACCGACAGCCGTATCCTCGTGGCCCAGGTGCCGGGCGGGATGCTCACCAACCTCGAGGGCCAGCTGAAGCAGCAGAACGCCGCCCACCGTCTGGATGAGGTGCTGGCGGAAATCCCCCGCGTGCGCGAGGACCTCGGCTTTATCCCGCTGGTCACCCCGACCTCGCAGATTGTCGGCACCCAGGCGGTGCTTAACGTGCTGACCGGCGAACGCTACAGAACCATCGCGAAGGAGACCGCCGGGATACTGAAGGGCGAGTACGGCCACCCCCCGGTGCCGGTGAACGCGGCATTACAGGCGCGCGTGCTGGACGGAGCAGAGGCCATCACCTGCCGTCCGGCGGACCTGCTGAAGCCGGAGCTGGCGCAGCTGGAAGCCGACGTGAAGCGCCAGGCGCAGGAGAAGAATATTCAGCTTGCCGACAACGCCATCGACGACGTGCTCACCGTGGCCCTGTTCCCGCAGGTCGGCCTGAAGTTCCTTGAGAACCGCCACAACCCGGCGGCGTTCGAGCCGCTGCCGCAGGCTGAAGAGGTCAAACCGGCGGTGAAAGCAGAGAAACCGGCCGCCTCCGGCGTCTACACCGTGGAAGTGGAAGGTAAGGCCTTTGTGGTGAAGGTCAGCGACGGCGGCGATATCAGCCCGCTGACGGCAGCGGCCCCCGTTCAGGCCACGGCCCCCGCAGCCGCCCCGGCAGGTGCCGGCACCCCGGTGACCGCGCCGCTGGCGGGCACCATCTGGAAGGTCATTGCCACGGAAGGCCAGACGGTGGCCGAGGGCGACGTGCTGCTGATTCTGGAAGCCATGAAGATGGAAACCGAAATCCGCGCCGCGCAGGCCGGGACCGTGCGCGGTATCGCGGTGAAATCCGGGGACGCGGTGGCTGTGGGCGACACCCTGCTGAGCCTGGCGTAAGGAAGAGGAACGGAAATGGAAAGTCTGAACGCCCTGATTCAGGGCATGGGGCTGATGCACCTCGGCGCCGGCCAGGCCGTCATGCTGCTGGTGAGCCTGCTGCTGCTGTGGCTGGCCATCGCGAGGAAGTTCGAGCCGCTGCTGCTGCTGCCGATTGGCTTCGGCGGTCTGCTGTCGAATATCCCGGAGGCCGGGCTGGCGCTGACCGCCCTGGAGAGCCTGCTGGCGCACCACGACGCCGGACAGCTGGCGGTGATTGCCGTGAAGCTCCACTGTACGCCGGATGTCCACGCCATCAGGGAGGCGCTGGCGCTGGCCCTGCCGTCGGTGCAGGGGCAGATGGAGGAGCTCGCCGTGGATATGGGCTACTCCGCCGGGGTGCTGGCCATCTTCTATAAGGTCGCCATCGGCTCGGGTATCGCCCCGCTGGTGATTTTTATGGGCGTCGGGGCGATGACCGACTTCGGCCCGCTGCTGGCCAACCCGCGCACCCTGCTGCTGGGGGCGGCGGCGCAGTTCGGCATCTTCGCCACGGTGCTGGGGGCGCTGACGCTGAACTACTTCGGCATCATCAGCTTCACCCTGCCGCAGGCGGCGGCCATCGGCATCATCGGCGGCGCGGACGGGCCGACGGCGATTTATCTGTCGGGCAAGCTGGCGCCGGAATTACTCGGGGCCATCGCGGTGGCGGCGTACTCGTATATGGCGCTGGTGCCGTTAATCCAGCCGCCGATTATGAAGGCGCTGACCAGCGAGAAGGAGCGGAAAATCCGCATGGTGCAGCTGCGCACGGTGAGTAAGCGGGAAAAAATCCTCTTTCCGGCGGTGCTGCTGCTGCTGGTGGCGCTGCTGCTGCCGGACGCGGCGCCGCTGCTGGGGATGTTCTGCTTCGGCAACCTGATGCGCGAGAGCGGGGTGGTGGAGCGCCTGAGCGACACGGTGCAGAACGGGCTGATAAATATCGTGACCATTTTCCTCGGGCTGTCGGTGGGGGCCAAGCTGGTGGCGGACAAGTTCCTGCAGCCGCAGACGCTGGGGATACTGGTGCTGGGGGTGATTGCGTTCTGCGTGGGGACGGCGGCGGGGGTGCTGATGGCGAAGCTGCTGAACCTGTGCAGCCGGAACAAAATCAACCCGCTGATTGGCTCGGCCGGGGTGTCGGCGGTGCCGATGGCGGCCAGGGTATCGAACAAAGTGGGTCTGGAGTCGGACGCGCAGAACTTCCTGCTGATGCACGCGATGGGCCCGAACGTGGCGGGGGTGATTGGCTCGGCGATTGCCGCCGGGGTGATGCTCAAGTACGTGCTGGCGATGTAAA